>CAUDEQ010000031.1 GCA_958448635.1 uncultured Bacillota bacterium
ACAGTAAAAATGGAAAGGAGAGTATGATTTAGCTTCTAATTAATCATACAAGAAATAAAATGAGCATTATGAGACCGGGCGAATTTGCCATAACGGACAGAGGATTGGAAATAGCAGGGCTGAAAAAAGGCGACAGAGTGCTTGACATAGGCTGCGGCGAGGGAGATACGGTGGCGTATCTCAAGGAAGCGCTTGGCATGGAGGCCGAGGGTATAGACATGAGTATTAAGATGTTGTCTGCGGCAAAGGAAAAGCACCCGGGAATAAACGTAAAGATGGGAGACGGGGAATTCCTGGATGAATATTCCTCCTTCACCTTTGACGGCATAACCATGGAGTGCGTATTGAGCCTGATAAACATTCCCGATGAAGCGCTCCACGAAGCGTACTGCGTACTGAAGAAGGGTGGAAAGCTCATCATAAGCGACCTTTACTACAGAGATCCGGATCCTATGATGGTAAAGGCAGTGAAAATGGAGGCTCAAAGGCTCGCCATGAAGCCTAAAAAGGAGGGAGACTGTGAGGAAAATCCGACGAGGTTTGTGGACTTCAGGACAAAAGGAGCTTTCCTTGCTGAGCCGCTCAAAAGACAGCTGGAGGAGACAGGCTATGAGGTGATTGCCTTTGAAGACAGGTCGGCAGACCTTGATAATTACGTCGCTCAGATTCTTATGGACGGAGGCAGTCCGGAGGAGCAGATGTGCGATGTTGATTTCAGAGATAAGAAAAACAAGGTGGGATATTTCCTGCTGGTGGCGAAGAAGCCGGAAAAATAGAAAATCATACCATTCCCATAAGGAGAAACGAATATGAAGGAAAAAATATTTACCCTAAGAATGAATAACTATTGCTGCAGCCAGATAGTCATGGAAATCGGGCTGGAAAAGTTGGGAATCGAAAATCCGCAGCTGGTATCGGCCATGGCAGGTCTCTGTGACGGAGTAAAATGCGGCAGCATATGCGGTACTGCGTCAGCAGCGGTGTGCCTGATATATCTGGCTGATCCGAAGGCTGCAGAGCAGGGGCTTGTGCAGGAATATCTGGACTGGTTCGAGGAAAGCTTCGGAGCGTTGGATTGTCATGCGCTTCTGGGAGCCGACCCTATGGCGAAGCTGGAAAAATGTCCGATGCTGCTGGAAAACACCATGTATAAGCTAGAGGAGCTGTTGGAGTGGGAATAACAGAGAGAAGGCTGGACAGCTGGACTGCTGAGAAGATAGATGCGAGGGGCAGTCTTACCCGCAGAGCCATAGATGAATACATCTTGAAAAAGCTGAGCCGGACCGTCGAACACGCCATCTCCAAAAGCGTTTTCTACAGGGAGAAATATAAGTCGTGCTACACGGAGAAAGATGAGACATGCGGTCTGCGGAAGCCCTGCAGCTTCAGGAGCTATGAGGAGTTTCGAAGACTACCCTTTACAGACCAGCATGAGCTTCGAGAAAGAGCCATGGACTTTCTTTGCGTAAGACCGGGAGAAATCAGCAGAATAGTGACCCTTGATACGGGAGGCACTACGGGGAATCCCAAGAGGATATATTTTACCGAAGAAGATCAGCAGCTGACCGTGGATTTTTTCCAAAACGGAATGCAGCTGATGGCAGACAGCAGCGACAGAATACTGATCCTGATGCCTGCCAGAGTGCCGGGCTCCATAGGAAAGCTGTTGGCAAAGGGTCTGAGAGGCTTTGGCGCACATCCTGTTGAATACGGTCTGCCGGAGATGAGAATAACGCCAAAAAGGATTGGCGAAGCAGCTGCGACAGCCAATGAACTCCGGCAAAGAGATGCAGGAGAGGATGGCGAAAAGGAGCCGGAAAAGCTGCTGCGGCTGATGAAGGAGCAACACGTCACAGGTGTGGTGGCGCTGCCTACGCATATGGGAATGTTGGCGGATATAGTGCTGAGAAAGGCTGCAGGCGGGCAGGCTGCAGGCGGGCAGGCTGCAGGCTTCGACAACGAAAGGCGCCTTCAAAAATTGAGGTGGGTGCTTCTCAGCGCCGAATACGTTGATCCGGAGCAAGTGAAAAAGATAGAAAAGGCCTTTGACTGCAAGGTGTATGAGCATTACGGCATGACGGAGATGGGGCTGGGCTGTGCCGTGAGCTGCGGCTTTGGAAGGGGCTATCATGTGAGAGAATCGGACATATATATAGAGATAATAGATCCGGAAACGGGCGAGCCGGTAAAAGACGGAGAGCAGGGGGAAATAGTTTTCACGACCCTCACCAGAAAGGGAATGCCCTTCATCAGATACAGGACAGGCGACTTCAGCAGGTGGCTCACCGAGGAATGCAGCTGCGGCAGCATCCTTAAACGTTTGGATAAGGTAGGCCCCAGAGATAAGGTGAAGGGATATTTGAAAGGAGAATAAGTATGTCGGAACAGTTGTCGTATTTTGCAAGGGATCTCATCGAACAGGGTGAGGATTTCGTGGTGGCCAGAGTGGTGGAAACCAGCGGCTCAACGCCGAGAAAGAAAGGCGCCGTACTGATGATGAAAAAGGATGGCACGACTGTAGGTACTGTGGGAGGCGGCTTGCTGGAGGCGGAGACGGAAAAGCTCTGCAGGCAGACCTTCGAAACAAAGGAAAAATCGCATATATATGATTTCATACTGGATGAAAAGCAAAAGGGTGCGCTTGATATGGGGTGCGGCGGAGATGCATCGGTGCAGATAGATTATGTGGATGCCAAAAATCCCGGAGATATCGTGAAGGAGTTCAGGCTGTCCAGCAAGGCTTATATTTTCGGCGGCGGACATGTGGCGTATGCGCTGGAGCCTGTGCTGAGACACGTGGATTTCAGGACCGTGGTAATAGATGACCGTGAGGAGTACGCCAACGCCGACAGGTATCCCCATGCGGAGAAGACCATAGTGGTTGACAGCTTTGATAACGCTTTCGATGAAATAGAGCCTGATGAAGACAGCTATATCATAATAGTGGCGAGAGGTCACAGGGGAGACCTGCAGGTGCTGAGACAGGCGCTGAAAAAGCCTCACGCCTACCTGGGCATGATAGGAAGCAGGAGAAAGAACAGGCTACTGTACGATGAGCTTCTCAAGGAGGGCTTCGAGGAAAAGGATTTTGAGGAGATATATTCTCCTATAGGACTTTCCATCGGCTCGGAGACTCCGGAGGAAATCGCTGTAAGCATCGTGGCAGAGATAATTCAGGTGAGAGCCGGCAGGAACGGAAGATAAGGGACGGGCAGGAATATGTGTGAAGAGAAAAGATCCGGGAACACAGGAGGCGGCGATTTTGCAGCGGTTATCATGGCGGCAGGCTATTCGTCGAGGATGAAGAGCTTCAAGCCCCTTCTTGCTGTTGGTGGAGAGACTGCTGTGGAAAGGCTGATAAGAGCAGCCAAAGAGGCAGGCATACACAGGCTCGTCGTAGTGACAGGTCATGAAAGGCAGAGGCTGTCATTTCTCTTTGAAAGGGGAAAAATGCCGGAGGGCGAAGAGCAGGCTCAGGCCGAAGACGGAGTAGGACGCATCAGCGGCAGTGCCCTTTGCATGGAGGCATATAACCGGGATTTCCCGGAGGGGATGTTTTCCTCCATAAAAAAAGGATTGTCGGCAGTGATGGAAAAATGGCCGCAGACGAAGGGAGTATTCATAATGCCGGTGGACTGCCCGCTGATAAGCAGCTGCGTGATGAGAACTCTCATGGAGGCTGATTCTGCCGGGAAAGGCGGGGATGACGGAAATGCGCCTGAGCAGTTCAAGGTTCCCGTTTTCAGAGGAAAGAAGGGGCATCCGCTGCTGGTGCCGGCATCGTATATAGATGAGATATGCAGCTATGACGGCCCGGGAGGGCTGAAAGCCGTGACCGACAGGAATATGGACTTGATGAGGCGCATACCTGTAGATGAGGAGGGGTGTGTCATGGATATGGACACCCCGCAGGCATACAGGGAGATAGAAGAATTTCTGGCGTCAGGGTGCAAAAGGACGCCTCTGGCTCAGCTGTCACGGGGCAGAAGGATTTTCCTGGTGCGGCACGGACAGACGTGTCAGCATGATGAAAAGATGTTCATAGGGCGGTACGATGTGCCTCTGGCGGAGGATGCGGAGGAGGATATAAGAAAGACTGCCGAGGAGCTTCGGTACATTCTTGCGGTGTCGCAGACCTCCGAAGGAAATGACGGAAAAGCAAAAAAAGACGATGCAAAGGCGCCGTTTTGCATATATACAAGCCCCCTTGCGAGAGCGAGGCAGACGGCTGAAATAATAAAGGATGCGATGGGAAAAAGTGCGGAAATTCGTATCGTGGATGATTTCACGGAAATCTCTTTGGGGAGCTGGGACGGCAGGCCGATCAGGGAAATCAGGGAGCGGTATCCGGAGGAATATAAGCGGAGGGGAAAGGACATTTTTTCCTTCAAGATCGGCAACGGAAGCGAGAATTTCTATGATGTTCAGTACAGAGCTGTAAAAGCGCTGAGAAAAATTCTTGAGGCAGATGCGTCGCAAGACATCATCATAGTGGCACATTCCGCGGTGATAAGATCGCTGGAAAACAACCTGAAAAATATGTCTGTCGACGATTGTTGGGAGGAGATCCCCAAGGGCGGATTTGTGGAAGTACATTACAGATAATTTGCGAAAAAAGTGCAAAAAACCCGGAAAAAGAAATTTTTTGAATAATTTTTTTTTCGGGTTTTTTATTTAAACTTACATATATATATAGTTAACAATATTGCTGGCAAGTATTCAAATAATTCTGCTTGTGAATGGATTTTTAAGTCGATTCATGTTATAATCTTGAATGTATAGAATAAATACAGTATACAAAATGATTTGGAGACACTAAAGGAAGGAAGGTTTTTTAAATGGGACAGCAAGGTAAACACCTGAATAGCATTCATGTCAGCCATGAGAAGCATACTGCTTCTTGTGAGACTGAGATCATGGCTATCCCTGAAACTGTCTGTATTTCCATGTCACAGCACATCGGCGCACCGTGCAAACCTCTGGTGGCTAAGGGCGATAATGTCAAGGTAGGGCAGATGATCGGGGATACAGACGCATTTGTAAGCGCTCCTATTCATTCCAGCGTGTCGGGGACGGTAAAGGATATCATCATGATGAGAAACGTCGTGGGCGGAAGTGATCAGATGGTGATAATCGAGTCCGACGGAAAGCAGGAATTGTGGGAGGGCGTCAAACCGCCTGTGGTAAACAATCTGGAAGATTTTATTTCCATGATAAGGGCCAGCGGTCTTGTAGGGCTTGGGGGAGCATCTTTCCCTACGCACATCAAGCTTAACCCTAAGAATCTGGACGAGGTGGACACACTTATCGTCAACGCAGCTGAATGTGAGCCGTTCATCACATCAGACCACAGACTGATGCTTGAAGATACAGAGTACATCATCGACGGCGCTTTGGCCATCATGAAGTATCTTAACATCAAAAAAGCATATATAGGCGTGGAGGAGAATAAGCCTGACGCAATAGAAAAGCTCAACAATGTAATAAGAGAAAAGGGTCATTCCGACGATATCAAGGTTCACGTGTTGAGGGCCAGATATCCTCAGGGTGCAGAGCGAGTTATGGTTTACGAGATAACGGGAAAGACTTTAAAGGCAGGAGAGCTGCCTGCCCAGCTGGGCATCGTGCTTTCCAATGTAACAACCATAGCCTTCATCGGTCAGCATCTCAAGACGGGAAGACCTCTTACGACCAAGAGAATAACCGTAGATGGAAATGCCATCGCAGAGCCTAAGAACATAATAGTTCCGATAGGAACGAGGCTTGCCGATGTAGCTGCCGCATGCGGAGGATACAAGGCGGAGCCAAAGAAGATCATCATGGGAGGACCTATGATGGGTCGTGCTGTATATTCCGACGAGTTCCCGCTGGTCAAGAACAACAATGCCATACTGTTCTTCGACGGACCGCAGTCGCTGATACCTGAGGAAACAGGCTGCATCAAGTGCGGTATGTGTACCAGAGCATGTCCTTTCGACCTGCTTCCGGTTTCGATGGTGGATGCATACGAGCAGAAGGATGTGGATAAGCTGAACAGGCTCCAGGTGATGCAGTGTATGGAATGCGGAAGCTGCTCATACGTGTGTCCGGCCAGAAGACCTCTCAGCTTCACTCATAAGATGGCGAAAGCATTTGTAAAGGAGGCGGCGAGTAAATAATGGATAATAGATTTCATGAAAAGCTGATCGTATCATCGGCGCCTCACGCAGTGGGTCCTGTCAGCACCCGCAAGATAATGAGCATGGTGCTGGTGGCGCTGATACCTGCCTTCGCGGTGGGAATCTACCAGTTCGGATACAGAGCGGCAACGCTGACCATAGTATGCGTCGTAGCCTGCGTGGTATTCGAATATCTTATGAACGTTATATTGAAGAAAAAGCAGACCGTTGGAGATATGAGTGCGGTGCTCACAGGAGTGCTGCTGGCCTTCAATCTTCCGGCAGAACTGCCTTACTGGATAGCCGTGGTAGGCTGCTTTGCTGCCATCGTAGTTGTTAAGCAGCTCTTCGGCGGTATCGGACAGAATCTTGTGAACCCTGCAGTAACAGCCAGAATATTTCTGTTCATAGCATTTGCAACGGAAATGACAACATGGCCTACAGCAAGAGGCGCAGATGCGGCAGCGGATGCCGTTACGTCGGCAACTCCGCTGGGCGAGCTTAGCATGAACGGATTCGATTCCGTAACTGCATCTAATCTCGATCTGTTCCTAGGTAATATAGGAGGCTGTATCGGTGAAGTAAGCGCCCTGGCGCTGCTGATTGGGGGAGTATTCCTGATCCTCAGCAGAGTCATCACATGGCATATACCTGTAGCCTTTCTGGCGACTGTAGCAGTGCTGGGCTTCATATGGGGCGGAGTTGACGGAATGATATTCCACCTCTGTGCAGGCGGCGTTATGCTGGGAGCTTTCTTCTGCGCAACTGATTACGTTACATCGCCTACGCTGCCGATGGGCAAGATCATATTCGGTATCGGCTGCGGATTGTTCACAATGCTGATAAGAATATTCTCATCGTATCCGGAAGGCGTTTCATTCGCCATCCTTCTGATGAATATACTTACACCTTACATAGACAGGATCTGTGAAAACAGAATGTATCCGGCACCTAAGAAGGCGAAAGGAGGAGATGAAAATGAAAAATAACAATTTCAAGGAAAACATCTTCCCCAGCATCGTTCTGGTCTGCATATGCCTTATCGTGACGCTGGCTCTGGCAGGCACATACAGCATTGCAAACCCTAAGATCATTGAAAATCAGATGAAAGCCGCAGACGAAGCGAGGATGCTGGTGCTTCCTGACGGAGATTCCTTCACGGAATACGAAGGAGAGCTGGCTGACGGTGTACTTGACTGCTATATCGCAGATAACAAGGCAGGCATGGCAGTTACGGCAAACTACAAGGGCTTTGGCGGAGCAGTCAAGGTGATGGTAGGCATCGATGCCGAAGGCAATATCACAGGAGTTACTGTAACGGAGCATGCCGAGACTCCGGGCCTGGGAACAAAGGCGATGACAGTCGAGTATCTGGCGCAGTACCAGGGACTTGGTGAGGTTGTCGGCGGACATATAAACAGCGACACCAACGTTGACGCCATAACCGGAGCCACCATAACATCCAACGCTGTTTATTGCTCTGTCGAAGCGGCACTGAACCAGTTTGAAAAATGCGGAGGTGTGAAGTAATGAGTAAACTTGGTATAGTAACAAAAGGCATTATCAAGGAAAACCCCGTATTAGTGCTCATGCTGGGATTGTGTCCAACATTGGCAACTACTACAAGTGCGATCAACGGACTTGGTATGGGTGTTTCCACCATGGCAGTACTTATCTGCTCTAATATCGTAATATCAATATTGAAGAATGTTATCCCTGCAAAGGTAAGAATACCTTGCTACATAGTTGTTATCGCAGGCTTCGTAACAGTGGTACAGCTTATGCTTAAGGCTTATCTGCCTGCTCTCGATGCGGCGCTGGGTCTGTTCATACCGCTGATCGTAGTAAACTGTATCATTCTGGGAAGAGCCGAAATGTTCGCTTCCAAGAACAGCGTTCTCGATTCAGCGCTGGACGGACTGGGAATGGGCATAGGCTTCACCCTGGCGCTGGGCATCATGGGACTCATAAGAGAGTTCTTCGGCTCAGGTACAGCCTTTGATATTCCTATCTATGCAGATACTGCAATAACTCCGGCAGGCATATTCATGCTGGCTCCGGGCGGATTTTTCGTATTCGCATGCCTCATAGCTGCAGTCAACTACTTCAGCAAGGGCAAGGCCATCAAGAAGAAGGAAATCGGCTGTGAAGGCTGCATGATGGCTGATATGTGCGGCGGAAGCTGCGACAGAAAGGAGGCTGACGAATAATGACTGAAATACTTATCATCATGATGTCGGTTATCCTGACAAACAACTTCGTATTATCACAGTTTCTCGGTATCTGCCCGTTCCTGGGAGTATCCAAGAAGCTGGATTCGGCAGTGGGAATGGGTGTTGCCGTTACCTTCGTAATGGTGCTGGCAACGCTGGCTACATGGCCGATACAGAAATTCATCCTCGATGCCCTTAACATAGGGTACCTTCAGACGGTGGTATTCATTCTGGTAATAGCATCGCTGGTACAGCTGGTGGAAATGACGCTGAAGAAATACATGCCGCCTCTTTATAAGTCGCTGGGCGTATTTCTTCCGCTGATCACGACAAACTGCGCCGTTCTGGGCGTTACCATCATGAACATCACGGAGGGATATAATTACCTGGAGTCCATAATATGTGCGCTGGGAGCAGGAATAGGCTTCCTGCTGGCGATGGTTCTCTTCGCAGGACTGAGAGAAAGACTCGAAAACTGCAAGGGTATTCCTCAGTGCTGGCAGGGAATCCCTATCACTCTGGTAACGGCAGCCATACTGTCGATGGCGTTCATGGCATTCTCAGGCGTGGTTGACGGTATATTCGGTTAAGGAAGGGGGATACATATGGGAACTATAGTATTACCTGCTATTATAGTAGCAGTAGTGGGTCTGATATTCGGTATTATACTTACCGTAGCGTCAAAGCTGATGTATGTGCCTGTGGATGAGAAGATATCGGCAATAAGAGATATTCTTCCGGGAGCCAACTGCGGAGGCTGCGGATTCGCCGGATGCGACGATTATGCCAATGCCTTTGGAGACGACCCTAACCTCAGCCCTACATTATGCCCTGTAGGAGGCCCTGACCTTGCCACAAAGATCGCCGAGATCCTGGGAGTTGAAGCAGGAGAGGTTGAAGAAAAGGTGGCAATGGTGATGTGCCAGGGAAACTACGGTGTTACGAAGCAGATCATGGAGGCAGACAGGATCTATACATGCGCCACAGCCAAGGCGTTTTACGGCGGCAACTGGGCATGTCCTCACGGCTGCCTGGGAATGGGAGACTGCCTCAGATCGTGTAAGTACGATGCCATTAGAATCGTAAACGGCGTAGCCGTAGTGGACAGGGAAAAGTGCATAGCATGCGGAGCATGCAGCAAGGTTTGTCCTAACAGTCTCATCAAGATGGTGCCTAAGAAGATGCTGGTGCATGTGGCATGCAGCTCTGTGGATAAGGGTGCAGTTACGAGAAAGATCTGTGAAAACGGATGTATCGGTTGTAAGAAATGTCAGAAGTCGTGTAAGTTCGATGCGATCATCGTTGAAGACAATCTGGCAAGAGTGGATCTCACCAAGTGCAAGAACTGCGGCGTATGCGCCAAGGAGTGCCCTACAGGTGCGATAGTGAACTTCAGAAAGAAGAAGGCGGCTCCTGCTGTCAAGCCGGCAGCTGAGACGGCTGCAGCTGCAGCTGAATAATTTACGAAAAACAATGTTGGCTTTGCCGATATTTCATACGCAGAAAATCCCTGCAGATCATGTCTGCAGGGATTTTTCATGGAATAAGGATTTATACGAGGCCGGCATTTACCAGAAAATTGGCGGCCTGGACCTCCGCCATCAGCGGTCTCATTACAGCCGGTTGTAGGAAAACGCTCTTCTCCTTCTCGTCTCGGAGGCTGCCGGCTATGTGCAGCATCAGATGCATGCGAAGCTCCGGATTTCCGGCATGCATCGATGCGCTGCCCTTTCCCGATGAGCAGTCAGCTATGGCCTGGCGAGCCTTTTGGATGAAGGTCTCTTCCGAATATACGAGGCATGGATCCATCTTCAATATGGAAGCAGCATTGTCGGCGCCCATAAGGCGGTGTCTGCTGAAGGCTCCCTTTTGGAAGGTGTATCGTGTGCCGTCGTATTTCCCGAAATGACGCATGGTATCCAGATAGCCGAGGCGCATTATCCTTTCGGAATTGGCCCTGTCGAAGACAAGAAAGCTGCCGAGGTCAACGGCGCTTTTTATCATATGGAATTCTTCGCAATTTCTGATTGCATCGTCTATTGTCGATTTTCGTATTATACCTGCCGCCTGCAGATCCACGGCTATTATGTGGGTGGCGCCGCGATTCACCGCCATCTCCACAGGGAGATTGTCGCGGTAGCCTCCGTCGATATATTGCTTATCGCCGATGCTGCATTTTCTGGCTGCCGGGAAGCATGAGGCGCTGGCCAGTATGTAGCGGCTCAGCATGCCGTGGGGGATATCGTCTGAAAACAGAAATGAAGCCTCCATGGACGGAAACTCTGTCACCACGAGGCCGAAATCAACGGAGGAGGCTCTTATCCTCGATTCATCAAGATATCTGTCCAGCATGGACAAAAGCCCCTGAGTAGCTGCGCCTCCGTGAATGAATATCTCCCTGGCATAGCCCAGGGCCTCGTCTATGGGCATGCTGCCTATGTCCAGCCTGTCAAAGGCCTCCTTAAAGGCGAACTCCTGCTTTTCTATATCGAAGATCATGTCGGTTTCGATTTCCTGCCACAGCTCCTTCGCCAGGCGGAAATCCTTCTGGGCAACGAAAGCTCCGTTTATGGAGCCGACAGAGGTGCCTGTTACCAAATCTATTTTTATCCCCAGCTCAATCAAAGCCTCCCATACGCCTATTTCATATGCGCCGCGGCTGCCTCCGCCGCTGAGGACCAGTGCCGTCTTTTTCATGATAAAATCCTCCCTTTGGAGAGTATTGTACCATAAATGCCCCGGTATAACAGGTAAAATATTCGCAAAACAAATGTTCTTGAACTTGTGTTCGCGCGATGATAAAATATTACATAGCGAAACGAAGGATGGAGCCGGCATTTAGGATTGGGAGGTGTATTCAGATGGAAGCGATGATGGAGAAGCTCAAGATACTGGCAGACAGCGCCAAGTACGATGTTTCATGCTCCAGCAGCGGAGTCGGCAGGAGGAACAACGGCAGGATAGGCAGCGCTCACGCATCAGGCATATGTCATTCATGGGGTGCGGACGGCAGGTGCATTTCGCTGCTGAAGGTGCTCTTTACCAATAAGTGTGTATACGACTGCGAGTACTGCATCAACAGGAGGAGCAACGACTTTCCGAGAGCCTCCTTCGAGCCTGACGAGCTGGCAAGGCTCACGATAGAGTTCTACAGGAGAAATTACATAGAAGGGCTTTTCCTGAGCTCTGCCGTGGAAATTTCGCCTGACCATACCGGAGAGCGAATCCTGGAGGCTTTGAGGCTCCTGAGGTATAAATACGGCTTTGCAGGCTATATACATGCCAAGGTCATACCCGGGATATCGCCTGATATACTCCACGGCATAGGGCTGGCGGCCGACAGGCTCAGCGTCAACATCGAGATGCCGACGGCGAAGAGTCTCAAACTGCTGGCGCCTCAGAAGGAGCCGGCCAAGATCTTTACGCCCATGAAGCAGATAACCAATACACTCATAGAGCGAAACGCCCTTACGGGACCCGGCACCATGTTCAAAGGCAGCAAGCTGAATACTCCTGAGAATTACCTGGGAGATATCGGCATCGAGGAAGGCGGCGGCAAGCAGAGACGCACAGGCGTCAGGAAAACCGATATGAGCCTGAATGAAGGCGTCAGGAAAACCGATATGGCTTTGCCGGATACAGAGATTGGGCTGTGGGAAAACGATGCGGAAGACAATAAGCTGACGGCGGAAGAAAATAAGTTGACGGCTGCCGCACAACGGCTCCCGGCGCGACGAAACAGAGAAGCTTTTGCACCTGCCGGACAGACGACGCAGATGATAATAGGAGCTGCGGGAGAAACGGACAGGAGCATCCTGCAGACCAGCGAGAGCCTGTACAGGACCTTCAAGATGAAGAGGGTGTACTATTCCGCATATATTCCCGTGGTGGAGTCTAAGCTGCTGCCGGGAAGGAATACGCCGCCTCCGCTGAAGAGGGAGCACAGGATCTATCAGGCCGACTGGCTGCTGCGGTTTTACGGATTTTCGGTGAGCGAGCTTTTCAGAGGCGGAGCGGAGGAACTTGATATGGACATGGACCCCAAGGTGGTATGGGCGATACGCAATCTCGACAGATTCCCTGTGGAAGTCAATAAAGCGCCATACGAAATGCTTTTGAGGATACCCGGGGTGGGCGCCGTTTCCGCAAAGCGCATAGTGCGTCAGAGAAAGGTGGCTGCCGTAAGGTTCGACGATCTTAAGAAGATGGGCGTAGTAGTGAAAAGAGCAAAGTACTTCGTGACGTGCTGCGGGAGGTATCACGGGGAGCGCAGCTTCGAGCCGGAGACCATAAGAAACTCCATACTTCAGATGGAGGACGGCCTGCAGCTTTCCATGTTCGACACCTTGGGAGGACTTCCGGGATTGGGCGTAAATGAGCTAAAAATCACGCAGCAGGAGGTGATGTAGAGATGGACTATCTGTATGACGGGACCTTCGAGGGTCTTCTGACCTGCATCCATCACCATTACTATACGGAAAAAGCAACAGCCATCTGCAGAGCCGACCAGTACCAGCCCAGCCTGCTAAGCGACTGTATGGAGGTGGAGACGGACAGCGTGAAGGCTACGACTGTGTACGAAGCGATAGAAAGAAAAATATCATCATACGATCTGAGAAGGCTGTATCGCGTGTTTTTGTCGTGTGACGACGAAAAGGAGATGAAGATATTGAGATATGCGGTACTGGGATTCAGGATCGGATCGTCCGTATCCATGCTCCACAGCAATACCATCGTGCTGGATGTGCAGTCCATAGAGAAGAAGATATACGTAGAAACGGAAAGGATGCTGCAGTTCGTAAGGTTTTCCGTGCTGGAGGGAGACGTGCTGTACGCCGTGATCGAGCCGGATAACGACGTGGTGGAGCTCATCGCACGACATTTCTGTGACAGGTACAGGAATGATCCCTTCATAATCCATGATGCGAGAAGAAGCAAGGCCCTCGTTTCATTTCGCGGGAGCTGGTGCATATCGTCATTCAGCGATAAGGATATACCTCGGATGTCTCAAGATGAGGAGGAGTATCGGAGCTTGTGGAAGCGATATTTTGAGAATATTTCAATAAAAGAGAGAATTAACCCCAGATGCCAGAAAAACTTCATGCCTGTAAGATATTGGAAAAATCTCACGGAAATAAATACCTTATAGAGAAACCTTTTTGTTGAATTAAATCATTTTAAAATATATAATTGATTCTGTAGTAAGAAAGTGCAGTTAAAATGAAGCGGCCTTGGATCAGGCTGAAATTGAAGAAAGGGAATAGGTGTTTATTATGCAATATGAAATCAAGGGTGAAACGCTGCCGGTGGTTATCTGTAAGCTGGAAGCGGGAGAAACAATGATAACGGAAGGCGGCGGTATGGCATGGATGTCGCCTAACATGAAGATGGAAACAGGCAGCAACGGCGGAGCAAAGAAGGCGCTGGGCAGAATGTTCGCAGGCGAAGCGCTGTTCCAGAACAGATATACTGCGACTGGCGGAAAGGGACTGATCGCATTTGCATCAAGCTTCCCCGGCTCCATCAGAGCATTTGATATCGCACCGGGAAATGAGATAATATGTCAGAAGGGTGCATTTCTGGCAGCAGAGGAAGGCGTTGAGCTTTCGGTACATTTCAATAAAAAGCTGGGAGCAGGCTTCTTCGGAGGAGAAGGCTTCATCATGCAGAGGATAAGCGGCAACGGTATGATGTTCGGCGAGTTCGACGGCCACGTTGTGGAGTATGAGCTGAAGGAAGGACAGCAGCTCATCGTGGATACGAGCCACATGGCGGCAATGTCGGCAACATGCACCATGGACATAAAGTCCGTGCCGGGAATGAAGAACATGCTGCTGGGAGGCGAAGGCCTGTTCAACACCACCATCACAGGACCGGGACACGTATGGCTCCAGACTATGCCGCTTCCTAGAGTGGGCGCAGTTATCAGTCCGTACGTAGTAACAGGTAAATAAGCAGGAATGAGCCACGGATATTTTCAACTCAACAGCAGATGGAGGAGGAAGGAAAATGGATGCCAGAGTAAGGGAAATAATAGATAGAAGCTCCAAGATCGTTTTCTTCGGAGGCGCAGGCGTCAGCACGGAGAGCAACATACCGGACTTCCGCTCGGAGGCGGGGCTCTACAAGGCAATGAACGACTACGGCTATTCTCCTGAGCATATGCTGTCCAGAACATTCTTCATGAATCATACGGAGAAGTTCTTCGATTATTACAAGAACAATCTCATATACCCGCAGGCACAGCCCAACAAGGCGCATATTGCCCTGGCGGAGCTGGAAGAAGAGGGAAGACTGACGGCTGTGGTGACACAGAACATAGACGGACTTCACCAGAAGGCAGGAAGCAGTAACGTGTATGAGCTTCACGGCTCGGTGCTGAGAAACTTCTGCATGGAATGCGGAGCCGCATATGATCTGGATTACATCATGGATGATGAAAACTGTCATAAAGGCGTTCCCCACTGTGAAAAGTGCGGAGGCTTGGTAAAGCCTGATGTGGTGCTTTACGAGGAACCTCTTGATGACGCTGTACTGACGGGAGCCGTAAGAGCCATAGGCGAAGCCGACACTCTCATAGTAGGAGGCACATCGCTGGTGGTATATCCTGCTGCGGGACTGTTGAATTATTTCGGAGGAAAGGATATAATCCTGATAAACAAATCCGAGACGGGATACGACAGCAAGGCCACATTGGTGATAAACGATTCTATAGGAAAAGTGCTGGGCGACTAGAAATATCTGTGGTATAATTAACCGACATTATAGCAGACGAGGTGTAGATTTATGAATATATTGGTCGCCAACGACGACGGGATACAGGCAAGAGGAATAGGAGAGCTGGTGAGATCCCTCTCGGAAGTGGCAACGGTATATGTGTGCGCTCCCGATGGCCAGAGAAGCGCCAGCGGTCACGGAATAACGGTTTCAAAGCCCATAACGGCCGAGGAGACGGAGTTCGAAAATGCAGCCATGGCCATTAAGTTTTCGGGAACTCCGGCGGATTGCGTGAAGCTGGGCATGAAGATACTGGAGGAAAGAGGCATCAGGATAGATATGGTGTTCTCCGGCATAAATCACGGAGGTAACCTGGGAACGGACACATTGTATTCGGGGACGGTATCGGCAGCATTGGAGGGCACGATATGCGGAGTGCCTTCGGTGGCGGTATCCGTCGACAGTCATAAGGCGGAGTATTTTGAATATGCATGCCATCTGGCGGTGGAGGCGGTAAGGAAGGCATACGGCAGGATGTCGCCTGACACGGTGCTCAACATCAATACGCCAAATCTCCCCAGAGAAGAGATAAAGGGATTGAAATACACGACTCTCGGAAATCGTGAATACAAGGAATTCTTCGCACCTATAGAGGGTGAAGACGGCAGGAAAGAATATAGATATTCAGGAGAGCCGGTGATATATGAGGGACTGCCGGACACCATAGACGTGATAGCGATGCAGGACGGATATGCCAGCATAACGCCGCTGCACCGCGACCTTACAGACTATGGTCTGGCGGATAAAATAAGCGAATGGAGGATAGACGAATGAGCATGATCGTAAGAGACAATGCAGCCTTTGTTGCAATAGATTTTCAGGAAAAGCTAATGCCTGTAATGAGCGAAGCTCAGAAGCTTGAAGAAAAGACAGTAAAACTGATAAAGGGACTGAAAGCCCTGGAAATACCGGGCATCGTAACACAGCAATACACTAAGGGCATAGGGCAGACGATACCTTCCGTGGCAGAAGCTCTCGGAGAGTTTGAGCACGTTGAAAAAAACACATTCAGCTGTATGGCAAACGAAGAATTCGTATCAAGGCTTGAAGCTCTTGGAAAAAAAGATATAATAGTATTTGGAATAGAAGCTCATATATGCGTGCAGCAGACGGTGCTTCAGCTGATGGAAGCGGGCTACAATGTATATCTGGCAGTGGACTGCATCTCTTCCAGAAGCGAGGAGGATAAGCTGTGGAGCATCACCAGAATGGGTGAGGCCGGAGCTGCGATAACAACCTACGAGGCTGTATTGTATGAGATCCTCGGAAGCTCCAAGGCAGAAGGCTTCAAGGCCGTATCTGCCATAGTGAAATAAAAACGTTATCGGGAGAAAAAATTTAAATGTATATGTTTGACAACAGAATATCCATAGACAACAGGGAAATACTGGAGAAGTATCTCAATGGATATGAATATAAAACATCCGGATTGTCATTTTCCGCGCAGTACATGTGGAGGGATATAAACAAATTCAGCTGGGATATGATGGGGGAATACATGTGTATCTCCGGAATAAGCCATCTTGAGCTGGAGGAGGGCATAGAGCTGCCCTTCATGTTCCCTCCGCTGACAGCTGACGGAGAATACAATAAGGATGCATTGCGTGAGACCATCTATAAGAGCAGGGAATACTTCGAGAAGAAGGGGCATCCCTTCAGCCTCAGGCTCGTGCCTTTCCATGTGATGGAGATAATAAAGGAGGCTGTGCCTGAGATGCACTTCATAGATGACAGACCTAATTATGATTACATCTATCTGACCCAGGATCTGATAGATCTTAAGGGAAAGGCTTTTCACGGAAAGAAGAATCATCTGAACTATTTCAAAAAGACGTATGAATACGAGTACGTGGAGCTGACCTCAGACATGGCTGATGACGCCATGAAGTTCATATCGGATTTCAACAAGAGAAAGGATGTGCCGGCTCACGAGATGGAGCTGCTGAAGATGGAAGAGGAAGCAATGGAGGATGTTTTCAGAAACATCGAGGCTGTGGGTTACAGCGCCGGAGCAATTCTCATCGATGGCAGCATCGAGGCTATAGCCATAGGAGGTAAGCTGGGAAAGAAAACCATAACGGAGCATGTGGAAAAGGCAAATGTGGAGTACAGAGGACTGTATCAGGCCATAAACAACGAGTTCTGTAAAAATGTGGCGGCAAAGGCAAAGTATATCAACAGGGAAGAGGACATGGGAATTCCTAACCTGAGAAAAGCCAAGCTGTCGTACAAGCCTGTAAAGCTTCTGGAAAAATATATAGGAGTATTTAAATAGGATTAGCTTGTTTAAAACATGTTGTAATGTTGAAAGTTAACATATTTTAAGGAGGAAATTTATTATGAGAGATGTTGTAATTGCAAGTGCTGTAAGAACACCAATCGGAAGCTTCGGAGGTTCCCTCAAAGGAACAGCAGCAAGAACCCTTGGCGCTATAGCCATCAAGGAAGCTGTTAAGAGAGCAGGAATCGATCCGGCTACAATAGATGAAGTGTTATACGGATGCGTACTGCAGGGCGGACTGGGACAGAACGTTGCCAGACAGGCAGCTCTGGATGCCGGAATTCCAAAGGAAGTTCCTGCAATGACCCTGAACAAGGTTTGCGGATCCGGTCTGAGAACAGTTTCACTGGCAGCTCAGATGATCAAGGCCGGCGACGCTGATATAGTTGTTGCCGGAGGTACTGAGAACATGTCAGCAACAGCATATGCTATCCCTTCAGGAAGATGGGGCGCAAGAATGAACGATACTAAGATGATCGACATGATGACTAACGACGGTCTCATCTGTGCGTTCAACAATTATCACATGGGTATAACTGCTGAAAACGTTTGCGAGCAGTGGGGACTCACAAGAGAAGAACTGGATGCATTCGCAGCTTCTTCACAGCAGAAGGCATGTGCAGCAGTAGCAGCAGGCAGATTCAAGGATGAAATCGTTCCGGTTGAAATCCCTCAGAAGAAGGGCGATCCAAAGATCTTCGATACTGACGAATATCCAAAGGAAGGCGTAACAGCAGAAGGAATCGCAAAGCTCAGACCTGCTTTCAAGAAGGACGGTATGGTAACTGCAGCAAACGCTTCAGGTATCAATGATGCAGCAGCAGCCCTCATCGTTATGTCAAAGGAAAAGGCTGACGAGCTGGGAATCAAGCCTCTCTGCACTATCAAATCATATGCTTCAGCAGGCGTAGACCCTAGCATCATGGGCGTTGGTCCTGTTCCTGCATGCCAGAAGGCTCTCGACAAGGCCGGCATGACCATCGGCGACATCGATCTGATCGAAGCAAACGAAGCATTTGCAGCTCAGTCAGTAGCAGTAGCTAAGGATCTGGGATTCGATATGGAGAAGGTTAACGTTAACGGCGGAGCTATCGCTCTTGGTCACCCGATCGGAGCTTCCGGCGCAAGAATCCTCGTTACTCTGATCCACGAAATGATCAAGAGAGATTCCAAGACCGGTCTGGCTACTCTGTGCATCGGCGGCGGACAGGGAACAACTGTTATCGTTGAAAGATAAGAGAAGACAGATATAGACTTAAAAAGCAAATTAAAAGATGATAAGGATCCGGTGATCCTTATCATCTTTTTTTCATGGTGAGCATAAAGCAGCGGCCTTTCCGCGCTCTGCGGCTTTTTCTTCGACGGCTGCAGTCTTTACACACTCCGTAAGCTCGTTATTTTTCGAGGCCGAGAGCCTTGATAACGTCCTCATGGCCTTCGGAAGGGAAGGCAACGATGAATTCGTTGTGAAGGTTATCCTCGTCGTAGCTGGTGTACCAGCCGTAAACGAGACGCTCGAAGCTTTCTATCACATATCCGTCCTGGTTGTGGTCGGTGGTGTCATATGGATCTGCCAGGATCAGAACATCGTCCTGTGTGGCATCAGGCGTGCCCATATCATCGTATCCGACTATTACCTGCCAATGACCGCCCCATTCATCCCAGCCTATCATCATAGGGATATCGTTTTCGAGAAGATAAGGAATGAGACCGTACCAGCCTTCAGTGGTGCCTGCCTGGAGGCAGTAGTCGCCGATATACGATTCCTCGCCTTCAGGATCGTCCAGATCCTTGTTGGTGAACCATACCCAGTCCTGACCATGCTCTTCATTCATGTATGTAAATATGTCCTCCATGTCGCTGAGAAGCGTGCCCGGATAATCCTTTTCGGCTCTCTTGCTGCCGAGGCTTATTTCCGTTTCATCCTCCAGCATACCGTACCAGTTCATAACCATTGAAGCGGAGGACATGCCGCATGACCATTCGGTGGCCTGCTGCAGCGTCTGGAAGTTGCTCAGTATCTTGAGGGTGTCTGTATCCTCCATGTTGTAGAAATCGAAGAACTTGTAATATGCGGAGTAATTGTGGTCGCCGGATCTTTCATATCCGCCTGTTGCAGCTCCGGCAAGTCCGTTGTCGCCAATGGCCTCGGTTTCAGGATAATACTTCTGAATGTCCTCTGCAGTATTTCCATAAGGCATCTTGTTATCATCGGTGAATACGCCGACATTGTCATAATCGGCAGTTATGCCTTCACCCATTACAGGCTCGTATTCCCAGCCCTTTACAGGAGCTGCGGTTATGAATTTAGTGCCTGCGATGCCGGAGGACGGCGATGTCCATGTGCCGTATACCAGTCTTTCATATGATTCGATGGCATATCCGTTGTTGTTGTGATCCGTGGTGTCGTAAGGATCCATCACGATGAGAACGTCGTCCAGAGTGTCCTCCGTTCCGAGGTTGTCATATCCGATGATGGTCTGGTAATGCCAGCCGTAGGAATTCCAGCCTACGATGATAGGATAGCCGGCAGCCAGCTGCTTCTGCACCCATGAAGGATCCATCAGAAGCTCCTCATTGCCCTCCTGATCGGAGGAGGTTATCTTCCATTCGCCTGTGATTCCCAGCTCGGTCAGCTTGTTGAAAACGTTTTCCATTTCGTTGATTTCGGTTCCTCGTGCAAAACCGCCGTTTTCAGATGCTCCGCGCAGCGCCGCCAGATCCAGATCGTTGAGACCGTCTCTTACGCCGTACCATTCAAGCACTGTGGCGATGGACGCCAGACCGCAGGTCCAGCCGGTGGTCTGAAGATATGTCTTGTAGCCGGTCAGCATGGTCAGCGTGTCGCTGGAGGTTGTATTGTAATAGTCGATATCAGACCAATATGTGCTGTCAGGCAGGTTGTTGAAATCAGTGGTGCCGCTGTAATCTCCCAGCTTGAAGCCCGACAGGATCCTTTCGCCCATTGGGATTCTGTATTCTGCGGAATAAATTGCCGCACCTGTGGCATCGTCGACAGCAGGATCAGAATCAGCGCCTGCTCCGTCTATCCACATGGCGTCTTCATCCCAGAATTCCGCCTTGTTTTCATAAGGAACTATCTCAACCTTGGTGGCTATGCCATCGTCACCCTTGCCGGAAACCTTTGTGAAGTTTCCAACCACGGTATCCTCTGACAGCTCGCCGGCTTCAAATTTTTCGGATTCAGCGTTCCAAATCAGAATTTCCGCATCGTCGCTTATCTGATTGTTGTTGATCAGACCGTCGGTGTATTCACCGGTGAGGATGAAATGCTCCGGCGCAGTGGCGTCAGGCTCAGCAGGCTCGCTTCCGCATCCCGCCAGACTGAATGCCATAACCATGGATAACGACAATGCTATTGCCAGTAACTTCTTCATTGTCTGTGACCTCCTTTTACCAGATTTTACTTAACAAATATATTATACAAAAGTTTGATTGATAACTCAATATAATTATCAATTTATTCTGAAAATTCTTTCTAAAGCAAAGCCCGCTCTGAGGGAAGGACGTCTGATGCAAAGCGCCGCACGGCTCCGGAAATTACCACGTCTGTTGTTGCATTTACATACCATGTTTTGATATAATCCCGTCTTTTACACTTAATTAGCCAAAAAAGCTTGCTATCCCTTGGTGTTACCGGGATGGCAAGCTTCTGTGTTTTGCAACGATATGTGCTATTTTTTTGTCTGTGTGCTCGTTTTCTGTTTGGTCGATCTGATAAT
>CAUDEQ010000032.1 GCA_958448635.1 uncultured Bacillota bacterium
ATATGAAGAAGGCATATTATTTTGTAGTATTGGCGGCAATATTGTTCAGCACCATGGAGGTAGCATGCAAGGTGGCAGGAAACGATCTCAATCCTTTCCAGTTCACCGCCCTGAGGTTTGTCATCGGAGGACTGCTCCTTCTGCCCTTCGGTATTGCTGAGATGAGAAAAAAAGGTATAAGGCTTGATTTAAAGGACATGTTCAAGCTTCTGGGCGTGGGTATCGTAGGGATACCTGTCAGCATGGTGCTGTTCCAGATAGGAATAATGAATTGCAATGCATCATCGGCATCGGTGCTGTTTTCCATAAATCCGCTGTTCACCATGGTGTGCGCCCATGTGATGACGGATGAGAAAATAACGAAGCAGAGAGTCATAGCATTGATGGTGGGCCTGGTGGGACTGGTATTCATCATCAGACCGTGGGATATGCAGGAGGGAAATACAGTCTTCGGTGCGGTTATGCTTCTCCTTGCAGCCATCACCTTCGGGATATATACTGTACTTGGCAAGATGGTTAGTCAGAAAATAGGCTCTGTGGCTCAGGCAAGCATAAGCTTTCTGTTAGGGGCTGCGGCGCTTCTTGCAGGGGTGGCAGTTATGGGCGGACCTATTGTGACAGGCGTTGCCGAGAATATCCCTATCATTCTATATACGGGAATATTCGTAACGGGTATAGGATATTACGCATATTTCAAATCCATAAAGCTGGCGGACGCTACAACCGGCTCATTCACGTTTTTCCTGAAGCCGGCAATTGCGCCGATAATTGCGGTAATAGTCCTCAAGGAAACCATCCTGTGGAATACTTTCGCAGGAATAGGCTTCATACTTGCCGCATCGTACTTAAACATAAGATTTCAAAGGATGGCAGATGAAAACAAAACAAAGCTTGAAGCTAAATGATATCGAAAATATATTCAGGAAAAGAAGCTCCGGAATAGAAGACTTCTTCAACGAGTTTTCCGTTCTGCTTCCTCTGGTGGAGAAGGAAGGGAAGCTGTATATCCTCTATGAGCTGAGGGCCAGACATATGGAGGTGCAGCCGGGAGAGATATGCTTTCCGGGAGGAAAGAGAGAAGAGGGCGAAAGCCCGCAGGAGTGCGCTTTGCGTGAAACCTGGGAGGAAACGGGGATTTCTCCTGAAAGGGTCAATGTGATCAGTCAGCTGGATATGATGATAAACTACAGCAATGTGGCCATGTATGCATTCCTCGGAACCGTGGAGGCTGAAGCGCTGGATGAGCTGAAGCTTAACCCCGATGAGGTGGAGGAGGTCTTCCTCGTCCCTCTGGACTTTCTTATGGAAAATGAGCCGGATATTTACTGGACCAAGGTGGTTCCTCAGCCGCCTGAGGATTTTCCGTATGATTTGGTGACGGGAGGAGAACCATATAAATGGAGGCGTGGAAAGACACCGGTACCCGTATACAGGGAATATGAAGGAAAGGTCATCTGGGGATTCACAGCCAGGATAACGAAGCGTTTTGTGGATATAATCAAAGGAGGTAACTGATATGTTCAGGATCGGTCTTTGTCAGATGAAGGGCTCGTTTGATAAGAATGAAAGCATGGCCAAAGCCGAAGACTTCATAAGGCAGGCGGCAAAGGGCGGTGCAGAGGTGATCTCTCTGCCGGAAATGTGGAATTGTCCTTATGCAAACGAATATTTCAGAGAGTATGCGGAAACTGCAGACGGTGCGGCTGTCAGCTTTATGTCGAAGCTGGCTGAAGAGTTGGGTATTTACCTGATAGGCGGCTCCATTCCTGAGCTGGAGGGAGAAAAGGTTTACAACACCTCATTTTCCTTCGACAGGAAGGGCAGAATCATAGGAAGACACAGGAAGGTGCATCTCTTCGATATAGATGTAAAGGGTGGTATAAGGTTCATGGAGTCGGATACGCTGACGCCGGGGGATGAACTTACGGTGCTGGATACGGAGTTCGGCAGGATAGGCGTTGCCATATGCTATGACGTGAGATTTCCGGAATGGCACAGAAAGATGGCTCTGGCAGGGGCAAAGCTGATAGTGCTTCCGGCGGCCTTCAACATGACTACAGGGCCGGCTCACTGGGATTTGTCCATGAGAGCCAGAGCTCTGGACAATCAGGTGTATTTTGCGGCAAACTCGCCTGCACGTGATGAAGACGGACCTTACGTGGCCTATGGCAATTCCTGCATAGCAGATCCATGGGGAAGCTTCATAGCGCATGCAGACGAAAAGGAATGCGTATTATACGGAGATATAGATTTTGAGAAGGTCGAAGCGGTCAGACAACAGCTGCCGCTGCTTAAACACAGAAGGGAAGAGCTGTATTGACAAGGAGGAGATAACAATGAAAAAGCTGATTGCAATGGCAGCGGCGGTGATGATGGTTATGGCTCTGACGGCATGCGGAGCGCCTGCGGAGGAGCAGCCTGAGGAGCAGGTGGATTACGAGATCGCCCTGGTGACTGATTCAGGCCTCATCATGGACGGAGGCTACAGCGAGGTGGCGTGGACGGCCATAAGTGAATTCGGCGCTGAAAACGGTATATCGCATAAGTATTACAAGGCTGCGGACGCCAACGAGGAATCCTATATGTTGTCAATAGATGATGCGGTTTCCAGAGGCGCCAAGGTCATCGTGGTAGACGGATATTCCTTTGACGATGTAATATATGATGCTCAGGAAGAATACAAGGACGTCAAGTTCATATTGATAGATTCGGAGCCTGTGGAGCCGGAGACGGGAGAGGTGAAGATCGCCAAGAACACCACAGCTGCGCTGTTTGCATCCGAGGAAGCAGGATATATGGCAGGCTTTGCAGCCGTTAAGGAGGGATATTCACAGCTGGGATTCATCTGTGAGGCGGACAATGCGGAGATGGACGACTACGGATATGGCTTCCTTCAGGGCGCCAATGCAGCTGCTGCACAGAACGGCGTATCTGTAGATGTGAAATACTATGCATGTGAGGATACGGGCGATAGAAACAATGTGATGGAAAAAGCCAGGGAATGGTATCAGCAGGGTACGGAGGCGATATTCGCATGCGGGCCTCAGGTGGAAATGTCCATAATAGAGGCTGCGGAGATGGAGGATAAGGACGTCATAGCATGCGAGACCGACAAGAGCGAGATGTCTGATACCGTGGTGACTTCCGCCGTAAAGGATATCGCAGGTGTCCTGGACGATATGCTGCAGGCATACGCCAAGGACGAATTCCCCGGAGGTAAATCGTCATGGTATGATGTTTCAACGGAAAGCATAAGCATGGACATGGAGACCAGCAGATTTGCAGCCTTCAGCGAGAGCGACTACAGAGAGCTGATAAGGGCGTTGGGCGATAAAAGCGTTGAAGTCATGGATCACAGCGCAGGTGAAATAAGCGTCCTCGGTTTAACCAACGTGACTGTTGCAGAGGAATAAGAGAAATAAAAAGCATCCGGCAGAGTATACCGGATGCTTTGTTTTTATACAGTAAATATCGTCACATGCTTTATTTTGTCTGTATCTTGCTGACTCTGTCTGCAATTGGAACGTATTCCAGATGATCCTGCACCGAGTTGTAGGCAGGTCTCATCAGCTTGCTGCCGTCAGTCAGCTCCTCAAGCCTGTGAGCGCACCATCCCGACAATCTGGCCGTTGCGAAGAGCGGCGTGGCGATGGTGGTAGGAATATTGAGCGCATGATATACGAAGCCTGAATACATGTCCACGTTGGCAGGCATCGGCTTTTCGACTCCGGTGAGTTCTGCTTTCAGCACGGGAACACGCTTTTCAATGTAGTCGCAGAGGAGGAAATCATCCTCCATGTTTTTGCTTACTGCCAGCTTTTTAGCCATCTTCTTCAGTACCATGGCTCTTGGATCGGACAACGTATAGATGGCATGGCCCATACCGTAGATGAGGCCTGTTTTATCGTAGGCTTCCTTCTTCATGATCTTGATGAGATAATCATCCAGCTTGCCTCTGTTGTTGTAATTAGGCACAGCCTTCTTGATATGCTCCATCATGTCGATCACTGCGATATTGGCGCCGCCGTGCTTAGGTCCCTTCAGCGAGCCTATGGCAGCTGCGATGGTGGAATATGTATCCGTGCCTGTGGATGAGATCAGATGCGTCGTGAAGGAGGAATTGTTTCCTCCGCCATGCTCTGCATGAAGGATCATGGAAAGATCCAGTGTCTTCGCCTCGATGTCCGTGTACTCTCCCGTAGGCCTTATCATCCTGAGAATGTTTTCGGAAGTTGAAAGCTCAGGAATAGGATTGTGAAGATGGAGGCTCATGTTGTCGTAATATGCTGCCTTTGCCTGGTATGCGTAGGCGATGAGAGCAGGAAAATATCCTATTAGATTTATGGACTGACGAAGTACATTTGAAATGGACGTATCGTCAGGATTGTCATCATAGCAGTAAAGGGCAAGTACGCTTCTTGCGAGCTTGTTCATGATGCTGTTGGACGGCGCCGTCAGTATCATATCACGTGCGAAGCCCTGAGGAAGATCTCTCTTCGCTCCCAGAAGCTTGTTGAATGCATTGAGTTCAGACTTGCTGGGCAGGTAGCCGAATATCAGCAGGAATGTTATCTCCTCAAAGCCGAAACGATTTTCCTTGATGCAGTTTCCGACAAGATCCTCTATGGCATAGCCTCTGTAATAAAGCTTGCCCTCAACGGGAACCTTATTGCGGTTTTCATCGGTTGTGTAGCCTTTTACCTCGCCTATCCTGGTAAGACCCACCACCACGCCTGTTCCATTGGAGTTTCTCAAACCCATCTTAACATTGTTGCTTTTATAAAGCTCAGGTGATATCCTGTCTCTGTCGCTGATGATCTTAGCGCTGTCTTCCAGAAGTGCTCTTTCGTTCTTTGCCTTCATGGTGTTCTTGACTTCTTCCTTGACAGCGGCCCTGATTGCTTTTTTTCGTTCCTTTGCATTCTGTCTTCTCTCTCTAAGTTTAGTAAGCATTTAATACCTCCATGATCTCTTTCGCCATTTACCCCAATGAAGAATCATATCAATCATTATATCATACAATTTACATTTTACAAAGCGTTTGGTAAAATAATATAGTCATAGAAAGATCAGCAAGGAGAAGAAAAATGAGTATAAATTTTGAGACTGCGGCTGCCATGCAGCGAATATGCACAGGGGAAACCATAGAGCTCACCAGAGGGCAGATCGCAGAGGAAACCATAGAGCTTGGGAAGCTTACAGAGAAGTTCAGCCCTGAAAAAACAGAGAAATGCAGGGCTTTTTATGATAAGCTGACGGCTGACGATACGAAAAAGTCATACGATGCAGAGAGCCTGATAGAAGAGGTGGATTCCATTAAGAGGGAGTTTGATGGCTTCATAGACAGTATAGATGACAGAGGCTCCTTTTCGGAGATATTCTACAGTATAAGCGACTTTTTCATGAATCCGCCTTTCGAAGGTATGGACGGTATAGAATACGGGGTCAATGAGGTGTGCGTTTTTTCTGTTGTAGAATACTTCATGTGGAAAACGGCGGCAGATCATGACCACGAAAGGCTTCGTGAGGAATACAGAAGCAGCATTGCAGACAGGACATATGAAGAGGTGGCGGATCACTGGATCAAGGTATATGACGATCTTCAGAGAAGATATGATATGCTGGAGGATGAAGCCGGTGAGGAACGCGCATTTGAACATAAGCTGGCCGGCTGCTGCATTATCGCAATATCAGCCATCAGGGAGCAGGATGAGTTCTCTCTGGATATGACCCAGTCAGGCGCTGTGACCAAGGGAAGAAACATAGCAGATTCATACCTTGACGGTACCTACAAGGAGGATGAGAGTGCTTTTGCCGATAATGTGGTAAGACTGTACGAATTCGTTATGAGGTGCATAGCTTAATGCCGAGTTACAGCGCTTAATGCTGAGCCGCAGAGCTTCATGGGAGTATGAGCAGAAACAGGGTAAGCGATTGAGGGGATAGAAAATGATTACGAAAATTTTACTGATAGTGATGCTGCCGTTTCTGGGGACTGTGATAGGCTCCGGATTCGTGTTCTTCCTTAAAAAAGAGATGAACAGGCAGCTTCAGAGGGCGTTGATGGGCTTCGCCGCCGGAGTGATGGTGGCAGCATCCATATGGAGCCTGATAATACCGGCTATGGATCAGTCGGCGCATATGGGCAAGCTGGCATTTCTTCCGGCGTTTATAGGCGTATGGTGCGGAGTGCTGTTCCTTCTGGCGTTGGATCATTTCATACCGCATCTTCACGTCAGCAGTCAGTGCCCCGAAGGTGTGCAGTGCGGGCTTAAGAAGCATACTATGCTGTTTTTTGCCGTTGCGCTTCACAATCTGCCCGAGGGCATGGCCGTCGGAGTAGTGGCTGCCGGCTGGCTGTCCGGAAATGAGAGCATATCCGTAACTGCAGCTCTGGCCCTTGCGGTGGGGATAGCAATACAGAATGTACCTGAGGGAGCAATAATATCCATGCCGATGAGAAGTGAAGGAGCCGGGCGAGGAAAGGCCTTCGGCTACGGTGCGTTGTCGGGAGCCATAGAGCCTGTAGGCGCCGTGATAACCATATTGCTTGCGGCGCTGATGGTGCCTGTGCTGCCGTATCTTCTTGCATTTTCCGCCGGAGCCATGCTGTATGTGGTGGTGGAGGAGTTAATCCCGGAGATGTCTGAGGGAGAACATTCAAATATAGGCACTGTATTTTTCACAGTGGGATTTTCGCTGATGATGGTGTTGGACGTGGCGCTGGGATAGCAGGATTTTGCGCCGGTATAACAGGCATCATTCGTCCTGAAGTCTGCGAAGTCCGGCTTCATCGGTTATCTCTATGGAGCCGCGGCTCATTTTAACGAGGCCTTCACTCTGAAAATACCTGAGCATTCTTGTTACCACCTCGCGGGCGGTGCCCATGTGGTTGGCGATTCTTTCGTGGGTCGTCTTGAGGAGGAGGCTGCCCTCTATATTGCTTTCTTCGGTGAGAAAACCGGCGAGGCGCTTATCGAAGCTTTTCCAAAGCACCTGCTCCATGAGCCACATCACTTCGGAAAATCTGCTGCTCATGATATCGTTGGTGAGATTGGCAAGAGCTGCCGATTCCTGCATAAGCGAGCTGTACACGCCTGAGGGGATTATCCAAAGCTCAGTATCCTTTTCGGCCTCTATGGTCACATCGAATTGGATGCTGTTCATTATGCAGGAAGCGGAAAAAAGGCACATGTCCATTTCGAATAGCCTGTAAAGCGTTATTTCACGGCCCTCGTCGGAAAGCATGTATGCTCGCAGCTGACCTGATTTTATGAGAAAAAGACCGGTGCAGTCCTCGCTGCCGTTGTGAAGAATACTTCCTTTTATAAAGGTTTTGAGAGCGGCCGAATCCGAGAGGGCGCTCCTTTCTTTATCTGTAAGCTTGTCCCATGCAGGGAAATAATCTGAAAAACACATGGTAAACTGCCTCCTTTGCATAAAACAAGTTTAAATTAACGTGGCGATGATGTCAATGGTATGCAGCGCTAAGAAGAAATGTGACAATGTCACTGAGAAAAATGAAAATGCATGGCATAATGATGACAAAGCAAAGGACAAAGACGCACATTGGATATTTTATATATTAGAGAAAAATCAGGATAGAATAAGAGTAGGAAGAGTAAAACAGGATATAAAAAATGATATGAAGGAGGTAAGAAAATGTCAGTAGTAAAGATAAATCAGGAAATGTTTGAACAGCAGGTGGAAAAAGAAGGAAAACCGGTTCTGGCTGAGTTTTGGGCTCCATGGTGCGTATACTGCAGAAGGATAGGTCCTGCATACGAAAAAATCGCACAGGAATACGGAGACGGGCTGATGGTGGGACAAGTCAATATAGACGAGGAGCAGCAGCTGGCCATAAAGAACAGCATAGAGGTGGTACCTACGCTGATATTGTTCAAGGACGGGCAGGCAGCAGGTTCCATCGTAGCGCCTGAATCGAAGAGCAGGATAGAGGAGTTCATAAAAGAGCACATGTGATAAAGGCTCATCATCGAAGCAATATATATGTATGCTTTGCTGAGAAGGAAGAAGGAGATCGGACATGGAACGCATATACGATATGATAGTTATAGGGGGAGGTCCGGCGGGATATACTGCAGCTCTATACGGTGCCAGAGCAGGTCTTGAGACTGTAGTTCTGGAAAAGCTTTCAGCAGGAGGGCAGATGGCCCTCACCATGCAGATAGACAATTATCCGGGTTTTGAAGAGGGCGTCGACGGATTTTCACTGGGAGAGAAAATGCAGGCGGGAGCCGAGAGGTTCGGAGTCGTCACCGAGCTGGCTGAGGTCAGTTCTGTGCAGCTTGACGGCGAGATCAAAATTGTGGAAACGGATCAAGGCGCCTTCAAGGGGCGCACGGTGGTCATTGCCACAGGTGCAAACCCACGCAGGCTGGGCGCTGAAAACGAGGAGGCTCTCGTGGGAAGGGGCGTCAACTACTGTGCAGCGTGCGACGGTATGTTTTATAAGGGAAAGCATGTGGCCGTCATAGGAGGAGGAAACTCTGCAGCGGCAGACGCTACGATACTCTCCAGACTTGCGGGTAAGGTGTCCATGGTACACAGGCGTGACAGTCTAAGAGCCGATAATGTATACCGAAAGGCTCTGGAGAAGACGGATAATCTTGAGTTCATCTGGGACAGCGTTGTCGATGAGCTGATATACGATGATAAGCTGACGGGGATAAAACTCAGGAATGTAAAGACAGGCCGGGAATCGGTGCTGGACTGCGACGGAGTATTCATCAGCGTCGGACGTGCGCCGGCAACTGAGCTTTTCGGGGAGAGCCTGGAGCTTGACGCAGGCGGTTATATCGTCGCCGATGAATCGACCAGAACCAATGTGCCGGGAGTGTATGCCGCAGGAGACGTCAGAACAAAAGAACTTAGACAGGTTGTAACTGCAGTGGCAGACGGAGCCATGGCGGCGCATTATGCGGAAAAATACCTGGCTGAAGGATAAGAGAAAAATAAAGCCTGCTTCTATGATGGAACATCAGAGGCGGGCTTTGCTGATTATTGCGCAGTTTTGCCGGAATTAAAGTGCAGGAATTAAAGGACTCATAGGCGCTCTTTACATATCAGAATAGAAAAGGAAAAAATTTTTAAAAAAATATTAGCACTCACTATTGACGAGTGCTAACAAAAGGTATATAATGAGGCCATAAAGAAAAGAAAAGCAATTGACCGGATTTATCCGGAATGGGAATGGAGGTAAATACAATGTTAATGACAAACTTTTTAGGAGAAAACTTATTCGATGATTTCTTCAGCGATTTCATCAGACCGGAACGAAGGGCGCTGAACTGCAGCACATCAGCATCATCCCTGATGCGTACAGACGTGAAGGATACAGAGGATGGATATGAGCTCCATGTGGAGCTTCCGGGATACAAGAAGGAGAATGTAAGCGCAGAGCTTAAGGACGGTACTCTGCTGATTACAGCTTCCACTAAATCCGAAAACGAAGAGAAGGATGAAAAGGGTAAGTTCATCAGAAGAGAGAGATTCAGCGGAAATTGCAGCAGAAGCTTCTATGTAGGCGACGCAGTGGAGCAGGAGGATATCAAGGCAAAATTCGAGGACGGCATCCTTAAGATATTAGTGCCTAAGAAAGAAAACAAGCCGGAACTGGAGAAAAGAAAATTCATTGCGATCGAAGGCTAACGCTTTTAAGAAAGTAAGCGGGCGCCTTTGCAGCAGGAAAACTACAGGCGGGGATGCAGCATCAGGTGCATCCCCGTTTTTAAAGGTGGGGTGTTAAAATGAAAAAGAGAGATTGTTATGAAGTCCTGGGCATAGGACGAAATGCATCGGAAAAGGAAATAAAGTCCGCCTACAGAAAGCTGGCAAAGAAATATCACCCTGATATGAATAAGGACAGCGGAGACGCCGGAGAGAAGTTCAAGGAGCTGTCTGAGGCTTATGACATTTTGAAGGATCCTGAAAAGAAGAAGCTCTATGACAGATTCGGCTACGCAGCCTTTGATGAAGCAGGTAATCCCGGCAGCTCAGCAGGAAACGGCGATCATTCATATGGCAGTCAGAGAGGCTTTTATAAGGGCTTCCATCGTCAGCCCCATCAGGGAAGCGGAGGAGGCTACAGGGAGTATCATTTCACAGGAGGTGATTTCGAAGGTTTTAACGGCGGCTTCAGCGGCGGTTTCGGAGATATTTTCTCCGATATATTCGGCGATGAGGCAGGAGCGGCAAGAGGCGGAGATATAGAATCTGAAATTACGATTTCCTTCGATGAAGCGGCCTTCGGCTGCACAAGGAAGCTGTATCTTCAGGGAAACGAAGGTAAGCCCTTTGAGGTGAAGATACCTGCCGGCATCGGAGAAGGTCAGAGCATAAGGCTCAGAGGAAACGGAAGAAGCGTGGGGAACGGCAGTCAGCCCGGAGACATGTATATAAAGATACACATATCTCCGAAGGAAGGATATGAGAGAAGGGGTATGGACATATATACTACGGAGGAAATCCCATATACAACAGCGGTGTTGGGCGGGAAGGCTGTATTCAGAACCATATACGGAAAGGTGAGATGCAATATTCCCGCAGGTACTCAGTCAGGCAGCATGATACGAATCAAGGACAAGGGCATCGTTTCCATGAAGGATCCGTCGGTACACGGCGATGAATACGTTACCGTGCAGATAAAGGTTCCGGTAAATCCGTCGGGAAAGGAGCTGGAGAAAATAAAGGAGCTGCAGAAGCTTCAAGAGGTATCTTAATATGATAACAAGATATGATAACAAGCTGCTGTGATGGAAATCGGCCATATCATATCTACGACAGGAAATTTGAGTGATGATGATACTGCGTGTGATAAGCGATGGCTATGTAATATATTTTACATTTAACAGACAAGAAAAAAACGGGCGGCAAGCAGTAAAGCTTCCGCCCGTTTTATGATTGCATCCTGCTGCTGCCGGAAGATGTTTTATGCGGCAACATAACATTCTGACCTTAGGACACTGTCCTGGCCTCGACACGGCGTTTGATTACCAGCAGCACAACCAGCAGTATAGCGATGGTAACAGGCATGCAGATCCATATATTCTTTACAAATCCTGTAATTACATATCCTACGAATGAAACTGCGGCAACAGTCATGGCGTAAGGCAGCTGAGTGTTCACGTGGCTTATGTGATCGCACTGTGAGCCTGCAGATGACATTATTGTCGTGTCCGATATAGGTGAGCAGTGGTCTCCGCATACTGCACCTGCCATGCATGCAGATATGGACATGATCATCATGGTTTCATCAACACCTGCGAACATGCTTACCACGATAGGAATGAGGATGCCGAAGGTTCCCCATGATGTTCCGGTGGCAAAGGCAAGAATGCATCCAACAAGGAATATTATCGCAGGCAGGAAGTTCATCAGTGCGCCGGCGCCGGCCTCCATGATGCCCGCTACATATTCTGCAGCACCAAGGCTGTCGGTCATGGCCTTGAGCGTCCACGCCAGCGTCAGTATGAGGATGGCGGGAACCATTGCCTTGAAGCCTTCCGGTATGCATTCCATGCTTACCCTGAAGGTTATTACATGTCTTGCAATGTAGTAAATTATGGTGAATATCAATGCGAATATACTTCCCGTTGAGAGCCCTACAGCTGCATCGCTGGAAGAAAAGGCTTCCACAAAGCCTGTTCCTGAGAAGAAGCCGCCTGTGTAGAGCATTCCGGCTGCGCAGCAGATTATGAGAACTATAACAGGGATAGCCAGATCGCAGGCTTTGCCGTTTTCATTATCGTTGCGGAATTCCGCATTTTCAAAGACTCTCTCCTTGACGGTGTATACGTCTCCGTTAAGTGCGTTGAGCTCGTGTGTCCTCATAGGTCCGTAGTTGATATTGAGAACAACGATAAAGATGACCATGAGAATCGATAATATGGCGTAAAAATTATACGGTATGGCCTGGATGAAAACGGAGAAGCCGTCTTCGCCGGGAACGAAGCCTGTAACAGCTGCTGCCCATGAGGATATAGGGGCGATGATGCATACAGGCGCTGCCGTACTGTCTACGATATATGCCAGCTTGGCTCTGGAAACATTGTGCTTGTCCGTAACAGGTCTCATTACGTTTCCCACGGTGAGACAGTTGAAATAGTCATCGACGAAGATGAGCACTCCAAGAACCAGCGTCGCAAGCTGTGCGCCTACACGTGACTTTATGTGGGTTTCGGCCCATCTGCCGAAGGCAGCGGAGCCTCCGCTTTTGTTCATCAGTGAAACTATGATTCCCAGTATTACCAGGAATACCAGAATACCTACGTTATAGCTGTCCGACAGACTGGCAACTATACCGTCGTTGAGCACATGCTCGAAGGTGCCCGTGAAGGTGAAGCCTGAAAAGAACAGCCCTCCCACTACGATGCCTATAAACAGCGAGCTGTATACCTCCTTGGTGATCAGAGCCAGACCTATGGCTAGAAATGGTGGGACAAGAGCCCATATTGTTCCGTACATGATAAAAAAACCTCCTGTTCTTAAATGACAAGGCCGTCTTCGCCGATTGGCGGCGTCGGGCCGGATGAAATAAACATAGGAAATGCCGCACATTCGATATTTCCCATATAAAAAAGCCGATAAGCCTCCTTATCGACCGCATAAAAAGAACAGTACATATAAGGATAGCGCACCTGCCGCTGTTACGGCAGACAGTCATATGGCTATTGACCATATGCCCACTGCAGCTTCGCGCCCGATGCTGCAGTTCGGCGGACTTCGCCTCCGACCAGATCGATGCCCGCCGGCTCCCTGATCTTCTTCTGTTCCGCACCTCTATCGGTTGATGTTGTATATACCCGTAATGGGTACTTTTGACAATATATCATTAAAATTTGTGCAAGTCAACCTAAAAAAATAAAAAATATTAAATAATTTTTGTAAGTTTATACAAATGTTCTAAAACTATAAAGCGTAGTTTAGAAAAATCTAAGCGTCAGATGCTGTTATGGACTGCAGTACCCGAACCGCAGCAACGAATGCGGTCATTTAAGCTGCCATGATTTAAAGCTGCGATGGCGGACTTCAACTCATGATGTTGATATTTCTTCAAGCAGGTAGTATAATAATCCAGTATGAAATTCTAAGATTTGAAAGGAAATTATGTAATGCTCAAGGTAGAAAATCTCAGCTTCTCCGTAGGAGAAAACGGGGAAAGAACCAATATACTGACAGATATAAGCTTCGATGTGGAAAAGGGCGAGCTTTTGGTAATCACAGGTCCCAACGGAGGAGGAAAGTCCACGCTGGCAAAGGTCCTGATGGGAATAGAAAAGGCAGACAGCGGCAGGATATTTCTTGAAGGCGAAGACATAAGCGATTATGACATAGATGAAAGAGCCAAGGCGGGAATCGGCTTTGCATTTCAGCAGCCGCCGAGATTCAAGGGAATGACTGTGGACAGGCTCATATCTCTGGCTGCCGGAGAGCAGAAGTCGGAGGCAGAATGCTGCGATCTCCTCAGCAGAGTAGGGCTTTGCGCCAAGGAATATGTCAAGAGAGAGGTGGACAGTACCTTGTCCGGCGGAGAGATGAAGAGGATAGAAATCGCCACAGTGCTGGCGAAAAAGCATAAGCTCTGCATCTTTGACGAGCCGGAGGCGGGTATAGATCTGTGGAGCTTTTCGATGCTGATACAGCAGTTTGAAGAGGTCAAGAAGGATAAGGAGCAAAGTATAATAATAATCTCTCATCAGGAGAGGATAATACAGATGGCAGACAGGGTAATGGTAATAGAGGACGGAAGAATCGCAGGCGTCGGAGAAAGCGGCAAAATGCTGCCTTCGCTGATGAAGCAGGGTCCATCATGCTGTTCATTTCTCAAGAATATGGAACAGATGTAAAGGGAGGCAGGATAAATGGCAGAGTTAGACAAGGTAACGCAGGCAATACTCAAATATATAGATGAGGCAGGCTTCAGACAGGAGGGGGCCTTTAATCTCAGACATAACGGCATGTCCCTGTGTCACGGAAACAGTGAGCATGTTAAGATAGTCAAAAAGGAGGACAAACCGGGTATAGACATATACATAGACGGGGAGACAGACGGAGAAGAGGTGCATATCCCGGTGGTTCTGGATGCATCAGGCTTTACAGATAAGGTTTACAACGACTTCCATATAGCGGACGGCGCCAATGTGACGATAATCGCAGGCTGCGGTATTCACAATGACGGTCATTCTGACAGTCAGCATGACGGCGTTCACTCATTCTTTGTGGGAAGCAATGCCAATGTGACATACAAGGAGAATCATTACGGTGAGGGTGAAGGCGACGGAGCCAGGATACTGAATCCCGTAACGAAGATATTTTTAGAGGAAAACAGCGTTTTCACACTGGATACAGCTCAGATAAAGGGCGTTGACTCCACCAAGCGTGTGACTGAGGTGGAGCTGGGTGAGAACAGCAAGCTCTTCGTGCTGGAGAAGCTGATGACACATGGAGAACAGCTGGCCGAATCCAATATGGAAATCCGTTTGAACGGGACTGCCAGTTCGGCCCAGATAATATCCAGATCGGTGGCGAAGGGAACCTCAAGTCAGGTATTTCACCCTGCCGCAGTGGGAGCAGCCAGATGCAATGCACATATCCAGTGCGATTCCATCATAATGGATGAGGCTCACGTAAGATCCATACCGGAGATAAATGCTATGCACCTTGATGCAGCCATCATCCACGAGGCGGCCATAGGAAGGATAAATGACGAGCAGCTTACCAAGCTGAGAACCATGGGGCTTTCGGAGGAAGAGGCTGAGAGCGTGATAATCGAATCGTTTCTTAACTGATAAAGCTGCAGCAGATGATACTAATACTGATTGTCGAAGAGAGGAAATGATATGAGACTGATTTCATGGAACGTAAACGGTATAAGGGCAGCCATGGGAAAGGGCTTTCTTGATTTCGTAAAGGAGCAGGAGCCTGATGTGATGTGTATCCAGGAGACCAAGATGCAGGAAGGACAGGCCCAGGTGCCTCTGGAGGGATATCATCAGTACTGGTGCTCTGCAGAGAAAAAGGGATATTCGGGAACTGCGGTATTCTCAAGGCAGGAGCCGATTTCTGTATCTTACGGCATAGGCATAGACGAGCATGATCACGAAGGAAGAGTCATAACTGCGGAGTATGACGGTTTTTTTCTTGTGAATGTATATGTTCCCAACTCTCAGGACGGCCTCAAGCGTCTTGATTACAGAATGAAATGGGAGGATGATTTCAGAGCGTACCTGAAGAAGCTGGAGGAAACAAAGCCGGTGGTGACATGCGGCGATTTCAACGTGGCACATAAGGAGATAGACCTTAAGAATCCGAAGACCAACAGAAAAAACGCAGGCTTTACAGATGAGGAGCGTGAGAAGATGACCATGCTTCAAGAGGAGGGCTTTACAGATACCTTCAGGTATTTCTATCCCGATGCGGAGGGAATGTACTCATGGTGGAGCTACCGCTTCAATGCCAGAAAGAACAACGCCGGATGGCGTATAGACTATTTTCTGACGTCGAAGGTGCTGAATGATAAGCTGCAAAAGGCAGAGATTCTCTCCGATGTATACGGAAGCGATCACTGTCCTGTGACTCTTGAAATCGATTTTTAGAAAAAATAATCCGGAGGAGAGGCTTCTCTTTCGGATTTTCATTTTTACACATAAAAGAACTGCCGGCTGCTCTTTACATATATAAGGCATGCTTGTAGAGCATGATGTTCCCGGCAGACATTTGCTACAGCATACCTATGAAGTGCTGCACCACCAGCGAAACCACGGCTACGACAAACCAACAGCACAGACCGAGACATATAGGCTTCAGACCGTTGGTCAGGAGCTTTTTTAAATTGGTGTTGAGACCTATGGCTGTCATCGCCATGACGATCATGAACTTGCCTATCTGAACGAGTGTCTCTGAAACTCCGTCAGGAATCGGCAGGAATGTGTTGAGAATGGCAGTGAAAACGAAGCCCAGGACGAACCATGGGAAAACCTTCACTATGCTGAAGCTGTTTTTGCCATCTCCTCCGGCAGCGCTTTCCCGTTTTATCTTCCTGGTAGTGTATACTGCCAGAACCAGGGTGATGGGAACTATCATCAGAGTTCTTGTGAGCTTGACTATGGTTGCAAAGGCCAGTGCCGTATTGTTTCCTGCGGCGCTGCTCCATGATGCGCCTGCAGCGACTACGGAGGACGTATCGTTGATGGCGGTTCCGGCCCACATTCCGAAGCCTGTATCGGAAAGACCCAGCAGGTGACCCAACGGAGGGAATATGAATACAGCTATGATGTTGAACAGGAATATCGTGGAGATAGCCTGTGCCACATCCTCGTCTTTGGCTCTGATTACAGGAGCGGTGGCAGCTATGGCGGAGCCTCCGCATATGGAGGTGCCGATACCTATGAGGGTGGTGGTGTTGCCGTCTATCTTCAGCGCTTTGCCGACGAGATATGCCGTTATAAACGATGAAGTAAGGGTAAATATCATTACCATCAGGGATTGACCGCCTACCTTGATGACGTTGAACAAGTTCATTTCAAAACCCAGCAGTATTATGGAATACTGAAGGATGTATTTTGATGTGAACTTGATGCCGCTGTCCAGAAGCTCAGGCCTTCTGATGAAAGCGAGTATCATACCGAACAGTATACCGAATACAGGACCGCCGATGATCGGGAATGCCTTTCCCAGGAGCCATGCAGGTACTGCTATGATCAGACACGTAAGTATGCCTGCTAACATTTTTGTCTCGAAGAATTTGTTTTTCATTTGTCAAAACCTTTCAAAAATATAGTGTATTATTTGCGTCGATAAACATAGCATAACTATGATACCATGAAAAATCCCGTTGTAAAGAAATATTTAACTCAAAAGTTGTTGACATATACCCCCATAGGGTATATTATAACGGCATGGGAGGTGCGAAAGCTTATGGATAATTGCTGTCATAAAACGAAGAAACGCTCCGAGGAAGAATACAGGAAGCTGATAAACAGGCTCAGCAGGATAGAAGGTCAGATACGCGGAATCAAGAGAATGGTGGAAGAGGATGCATACTGCACCGATGTACTGATACAGGTTGCCGCTGTCAATGCGGCTCTGAACTCCTTCAACAAGGAGCTGCTCTCTGAGCATATCAGGACATGTGTGGCAGACGATATAAGAGAAGGAAGAGACGACACCGTTGAAGAGCTGGTGGAGACTCTCAGAAAACTGATGAAATAGGGGTAGATAAAATGGTTAAATATGAAGTGACAGGGATGAGCTGCGCTGCCTGCAGCACCCGTGTCGAGAAGGCTGTGGGAAATGTTCCGGGAGTAAAAAGCTGCTCGGTGAGCCTTCTCACCAACACCATGGGCGTGGAGGGAGACGCTTCATCGACGGAAATAATAGAGGCTGTAAGGGCAGCGGGATACGGAGCTGCTCTCAAGGACGGCAGCGTATCATCAAAGGGCGGCTCAGCGTCCGGCGGAGCTGTGGATGAATCGCTGCTGGAGGACAGGGAAACGCCTGCCATGAAGAAGAGGCTCATTGCATCGCTGGTGTTTCTGGCAGTTCTCATGTATTTCTCCATGGGAGCGATGATGTGGGACTGGCCTGCTCCCGGATTTTTTGAGCATAATCATGTGGCTATGGGGCTTCTGCAGCTGCTGCTGACTGCGGCGATAATGGTCATAAATCAGAAGTTCTTTATAAGCGGATTCTCAAGCATATGGCATAAATCGCCGAACATGGACACGCTGGTGGCGCTGGGAGCGGGGGCTGCCTTTCTCTACAGCACATATGCGCTCTTTGCCATGACGGCGGCGCAGGCAGCAGGCGATGACGCCTCTGTAATGGCATATATGCATGAATTCTACTTTGAATCGGCGGGAACAATACTTACGCTGATAACCGTGGGCAAGATGCTGGAAGCCAGATCCAAGGGAAGAACCACCGATGCACTCAAGAGCCTTATAAAGCTGGCGCCTAAAACTGCAGTTGTGATAAGAGACGATGAGGAAACGGAAATACCTGTGGAACAGGTGATGAAGGGAGATGTTTTCGTTGTACGTCCGGGAGAGAGCATACCGGTGGACGGCATCGTTCTTGAAGGTATCAGTGCGGTGGATGAGGCAGCTCTCACGGGAGAGAGCATACCGGTGGATAAGGAGGCCGGCGATGCCGTATCGGCTGCGACGATAAACCAGTCGGGGTTCCTGCGATGCGAGGCTACGAGAGTAGGAGAGGATACAACGCTTTCACAGATAATACAGATGGTCAGCGATGCTGCTGCGACAAAGGCGCCTATAGCCAAGGTGGCGGACAAGGTATCGGGGGTATTCGTTCCTGTGGTCATCGCCATAGCGCTGGTCACCATGGTGATATGGCTGCTGTCCGGATACGACACCGGATTTGCGCTGGCAAGAGGGATATCCGTGCTTGTGATAAGCTGTCCGTGTGCGCTGGGACTTGCTACGCCTGTGGCCATCATGGTGGGAAACGGCATAGGTGCCAGAAACGGTATACTGTTCAAGACTGCAGTTTCCCTTGAGGAGGCAGGAAAAGCTCAGATAATTGCGTTGGATAAGACGGGAACCATAACGAAGGGAGAGCCCAAGGTCACCGATATCGTTCCGGCAGACGGCATGACGGAGGATCAGCTTATGGTAATGGCTTATTCTCTTGAGATAAAAAGCGAGCATCCGCTGGCAAAGGCTGTGGTTGAGGAGGCGGAAAAACGCAGAATAAAGGCATTGCAGGTCAGTGACTTTGCCATCATGCCCGGAAACGGCATCACAGGCATAATATGTGAAGCAGACGATGAGGAGCAAAGCCGCACTGCCCTTATGGGCGGAAGCATGGCATTTGCCGAAAAGCAGTTCGACATACATGAGAGCATCAGAAAGAAGGCTGAAGCTCTGGCATACGAAGGAAAGACGCCGCTTATCTTCGGAAAGGGCGGAGTCTTTATAGGAATGATAGCCGTTGCTGACACCATCAAGGAGGACAGTCCTCAGGCCATAAGAGAGCTGAGGAACATGGGAATAAGAGTGGTGATGCTGACAGGAGACAACAGACGAACGGCAGAGGCCGTCGGGAAGCAGGCAGGAGTGGATGCGGTAATAGCAGGCGTGCTGCCTGACGGTAAGGAAGCCACCATAAGAGCTCTTCGGGAAAGAGGAAAGACCATAATGGTGGGAGACGGTATAAATGACGCTCCGGCTTTGACAAGAGCTGATATCGGTATCGCCATCGGAGCAGGCACGGACGTTGCAATAGAGGCCGCAGACATAGTTCTGATGAACAGCAGTCTCAGCGACGTGGCTGCTGCAGTGCGACTCAGCAGAGCTTCTCTGCGGAATATACATCAGAATCTCTTCTGGGCGTTCATATACAATGTGATCGGCATCCCTCTGGCGGCAGGCGTGTTCATCTCGCTGCTGGGCTGGCAGCTCAACCCGATGTTTGCAGCAGCGGCGATGAGCCTTTCCAGCTTCTGCGTGGTAACCAATGCGCTGAGGCTGAACCTGGCGGATATAAGAAGCGCAGGAAGAGACAAAAGGAGAGAGCCCGTGGATTTGGGCGGTATGGGAACAGAGCAATGCAGGATGGGATCCTGTGATGAAATACAAAAGGAGGAAGGTACTATGAAAAAGACGATAAATATTGAAGGCATGATGTGCGCTCACTGTGAGGGCAGAGTAAAGAAGGCGCTTGAGTCCATGGACGAGGTGACGGCTGCAGAAGTGAGTCACGAAGCGGGAACCGCTGTGGTGGAGCTAAGCAGCGATGTTTCGGATGAGACACTGAAGAAGACAGTGGAGGATCAGGATTATAAGGTTACAGGGATAAAATAAGAGAAGAAAATACGATTTAGACAAACACCGCCTGAATACAATGTTTCAGGTGGTGTTTTTATGATTATATTGATTGAAAAAAAACGAGTTAAGAAAGCAGCTGTGCTCCTGACTGCAGCAGTATTGCTGACGGCCGCAGCACTGATTGCTTCAGGAATGATGGGAGAAAGATCCGTCAGCACATCTGCCGACGGGAACTGGGGTCTGAGCTTTCAGCAGGAGGGTAAGCCTCCCATAGCCAATGCCGATGCCGGGTATCTGAAGAAGTACGATGGTTATTACGCCGATATGACGGAAAAAAAGATAATATACCTGACCTTCGATGCAGGATATGAGAACGGATATACGGAAAAGATTCTGGACGTGCTGAAGAAGCATGATGCACCGGCAGCTTTTTTTCTGGTGGGAAACTACATCGAGTCATCTCCGGAGCTGGTGAAAAGGATGGTCAGGGAAGGTCATGTGGTGGGCAACCATACATATACACATCCCGATATGTCGCAGATAGCTGAGGAGGAAGCCTTCAGAGCTGAGCTTGAAAGGATGGAAAAGGCATATGAGAATCTGACAGGGAAGAAGATGAAAAAGTACTACAGGCCGCCTCAGGGGAAATACAGCGAGGATAACCTGAAAATGGCACAGAAGCTGGGATACAAGACTGTGTTCTGGAGTCTGGCATATGTGGACTGGTATGAATCGGATCAGCCCACCAGGGAGGAAGCCTTTGACAAGCTGATCCCACGCATACATCCGGGAGCTGTGGTGCTGCTTCACAGCACATCGAGAACCAATGCTGAAATACTGGATGAGCTGCTGACAAAATGGGAGGATATGGGCTACAGCTTCAGGTCCGTGGAGGAACTCTAGCGACGAGAAAAAATACAAAAATTTCAAATATCAAAAATCAAATAAATACTGTTAATCATGACATATTCATAGTAAAATAGTATTGAAAGGATTCATCATATTATCAGAAAGACTAACTATTAAAAGTCAATAGAAAAAAGAAAATAATTTATGCATAAATA
>CAUDEQ010000033.1 GCA_958448635.1 uncultured Bacillota bacterium
AACGAGCTAAAAATGCTGCAGAAGAGATATTAACTTTTAGTGCCATGATGTCCGTAAAGCAGGTCGAAAAAAATAGACATATTCTGCAGCAAACTATCTGTGGAATAATCCCACAGGAGTCTATGAAAACAGTGTTTTTTCAAAAAAAGGCTGTGATATTCTTGGAGCATCCACTATCCCAACATTTTTTACAGAGCCGAAAAACCCCGCAATCCTGCGTTAAAGCAGTATTGCGGGGTTTAATTGCTCTTTTATTATTTGTCTGTCGATTGATCTTCAGCTTAAATTAGCCGTTGATCTCCTTGTACTTTGCAAGAGCTTCGATAAGCTTAGGAATGATAACCTTAACGTCACCAACGATTCCCAGATCAGCAACCTCGAAGATGGATGCTGTGTCGTTCTTGTTGATAGCGATTACGCATTCGGAGTTTTCCATACCTGCGATGTGCTGGATAGCTCCGGAGATACCGCATGCCATGTAGAGGTCAGGTCTAACTGTCTTACCAGTCTGTCCAACCTGTCTGTCTCTTGCGATCCAACCGGCATCAACGTTAGCTCTTGAAGATGAGATTTCTCCGCCCAACAGGTCAGCAACCTTCTGCAGCTCATCGAAGAACTCAGGGGAACCGATTCCTCTTCCGCCGGATACGAGAACCTTGGCTTCTGTGATATCAACAGCCTTCTTAGTCTCTTTTACAACTTCCTTGATTGTTACGTTCATGTCTTCAGGTACGAATTCAACCTTGAACTCTTCCACGTTGCCTTTTTTGCCAACCTGTGGATCAAGTCTCTTCATAACTCCAGGTCTTACTGTAGCCATCTGAGGTCTGTGATCTGCACATCTGATAGTAGCCATTACGTTACCGCCGAATGCAGGTCTTGTCATCTTCAGGTTCATGTCGTCCATACCCAGTCTCTTGCCGATAGCATCTGTATCTGCATTTGATGTAGCATGTAAGAACTCAAAATAGTTGTCCATGTTTACATCAAGTCTTGTGCAGTCAGCTGTCAGACCAGTATGTACTCTTGCAGCTACTCTTGGAGCAAGGTCTCTACCGATTGAAGTAGCACCGAACAGTACGATGTTAGGATCGTAGTTCTTGATAACTGCTGTCAGTGCCTTTGCATAAGGCTCTGTTACGTATTCAGCCAGCATAGGGTCTTCTACTACTACTACGCTGTCAGCGCCTGCTTCGATAAGATCCTGTGCTTTATCTTTAATCTGATCTCCCATGAGAACAGCATATACTTTTTCACCAAGTTCTCCGGCTAATTTTGTTGCTTCGCCCAGCAGTTCCATAGTAACCTTGGCAATATTACCGTCTCTCTGCTCTGCAACTACATAAATATCTTTGCTCATTTTTACAACTCCTCCCCGTTAAATGATGTGTCTTTCTTCCATCTTGGCGATGATTGCTTCAACCGCTTCATCAGGAGTAACGTCCAGCTTAGTTCCAGCACCCTTAGGCATCTTACCGAAGGATGTTACTACCTTTGTTGGCGATCCGTTAAGACCGATGTGATCAGGATTGATCACGTCCTTAAGATCTTCGAAGCCCCATACTGTGATATCCTTTGCATAAGCGTCGATTACGCCGCCGGCATGCATGTATCTAGGCTCAGCCAGTTCCTGGATAGCTGTTAACAGGCAAGGCAGTTTAACCTCAATGATGTGATATCTGTCTTCGTACTGTCTCTTAACAGTGATTGTTTTGTCGTTAACGTCGATCAGTTCTTCAGTGTAGGATACCTGTGGGATTCCCAGGTTTTCAGCGATCTGAGGACCAACCTGTGCAGTGTCTCCGTCGATAGCCTGTCTTCCTGTGAATACGATATCGTATCCGATCTTCTTCAGAGCTGATGAAATGATGATAGCTGTAGCGCATGTATCTGATCCGCCGAACTCTCTTGCTGACAGCAGGTAAGCTTCGTCGCATCCCATAGCAAGCGCTTCTCTCAGAGCAACGTCAGCCTGTGGAGGTCCCATGCAGACTACTGTAACTGTTCCGCCGACTCTTTCTCTCAGCTGCAGAGCTGCTTCGATACCGGCTTTATCGTCATGGTTGATGATGCTTGGTACACCATCTCTTATTAATCTATTGGTTTTAGGATCCAGCTTAACTTCGTTTGTGTCCGGAACCTGCTTAATGCATACTACTATTTTCATTTTATATTTTCTCCCTTCACACTAACTAAGTATTTATTTTGCGTTTACTTTCATTGCTCCGGAGATAACCATCTTCATAACTTCTGATGTACCTTCGTAGATTTCAGTGATCTTAGCATCTCTTAAAGCTCTTTCTACAGGATATTCTCTGCAGTATCCGTATCCGCCCATCAGCTGTACAGCTTCTCGGCAAACTTCATTAGCCATTGAGGATGCAAACAACTTAGCCATTGCTGCTACGGAGCTGTAGTTTTCGCCGGCATCCTTAACGCATGCAGCTCTCCATGTGAGAAGTCTTGCAGCGTCGATCTTAGTCTGCATATCAGCCAGCTTGAACTGAGTTGTCTGGAATGCTGAAATAGGTCTTCCGAACTGCTTTCTTTCCTTAACGTAAGCCATAGCCTCGTTCAGTGCGCCCTGAGCCAGACCTACTGACTGAGCAGCGATACCGATTCTTCCGCCGTCAAGAGCCTTCATGGCAATCTTGAAGCCCTGTCCTTCTTTACCCAGTCTGTTAGCTGCAGGTACTCTTACGTTTTCGTATGATACTTCGCAGTTTGAAGCTGCTCTGATACCCATTCTCTTGATGTTTTCACTTACTGTTACTCCAGGTGTTCTGTTGCCTTCGTCGTCCTTCAGAGGAACTACGAATGCGGAGATACCCTTTGTTCCCAGCTTCTTGTCAGTCAGTGCGAAGCAGATGTTAGTATCAGCAAAGCCTGAGTTTGTAGTAAATATCTTACCACCGTTTATTACATATTCGTCAGTCGCTTCATCATAAACAGCTGTAGTCTGCTGTCCTGCTGCGTCTGATCCGGCATTTGGCTCTGTGAGACCGAAGCATCCAGTCTTTGATCCGTCGATGAGAGGTCTTAAGAACTTCTGCTTCTGTTCTTCAGTACCGAATGAGTCGATACATGAGCATGCCAGTGAAGTGTGTACTGAGATAGTGATTCCTGTCGAACCATCCATTTTTGAAATTTCTTCCATGCAAAGAGCATATGAGAGATAATCTCCGCCTACTCCGCCGTATTCCTTTGAGTAAGGGATACCCATCAGTCCGTACTTGTGCATCTTTGCAAGCAGTTCCAGGTTAAAAACTTCAGTTTCATCCATTTCTTCTGCCAATGGCTTCACTTCGTTTTCTGCGAATCTGCGATACATTTCCTGCTGAAGCAAATGTGTCTTTGATAATTTAAAGTCCATTGTCTATCCTCCTAAACTTTGTTAAATAAAATTTATAGCATACTTTTTGCTTACAATCACTTAAATATTTTACGTTATCGCTTACTTTCTGTCAAGCGAGTTTTATCAATATATAGTGTATACATGAGCCGTCTTTTTTTATTTGTCGGCAGCGTCCTCCACGAGTATCTCCGCAGTCACATTATACTTCTCCTTAAGCTCTGAAAGAACCGCATAATGCGGAGTTTCCTTATGTTTCCCATGGACCTCCATGTCCTTCCACTGCTCCAGAAGGAAAATTTTGTTTTCCGAATCAGCCGGGTAGTAAAACTCGTATCTGAAACACCCCTCCTCTGCTCTGGACGCCCCCACAATACCTGCGGCTTTTACTTCACCGTAAAAATTTTTTCTGGCTTCATTATCCTCAAAAGCATAGGTTACATAAAAGTTTTTCATAGTTCTCTTTCCTTTCTTTTTAACTGACTTTCCTTTGTTTCAACGTTTTCCGCATTGAAGCTATGCGCATCTGCGATCGTTATCACCACCCCCGCCGAATGATGTACAGTGATACTTTTTCAGGTAGTCGCAACTCCCACCACTAAGGATATTACAGTTGTAAGCTAAGCGAAAATTGACGCCTCTGTGACGGAAATATGAAAATTTTCGCCGCTCGATACAACAGATATGGCTGCAAATGACAGCACCGCAAGATATAGTATACATGTTCAAACCTTCGGATATGCAAAAATGAATGTAAAATGCACTTTTACTTCTGTTGTCTGTTGAAAAAAACTACCTATATATATAATTTTATATACATACCGCCTTCTTTGCTGCATCCGTAAGAGAATATATACACCGATATTACATATCAGATCGATGCTGCTCCTGCCACAACGCACATGCTTTCGTCTATGCCGATGACCTTTTCACCATCATTTCTCAGCTTCTTTATATATTCTATATCCTCACGTTCTATTTTTTCTCCGGGACATATGAACGGTATCCCCGGAGGATAAGGTATTATGGAGGAAGCGCATATCATTCCTTCGCTTTCATCTATATGCACCTGCTGCTTTTTCTCCGGTATCATATGCAAAGGGCGCCTTTTCATCCAAAGAGCTGCTCCATCGTCTCTGAGGCTCTCTCCACGGCCTGCCGATGCGCTTTCCTTTGAGGAAAGCGCATCGAGAGCCTCCAGCAGCCTGCAATAATCCTCGGCTGTATTTCCTATCCCGGTCATGCACATCAGGATATTCCCCGTCACAAGCTCAGGGAATATGCCGTCCTTCATCAAAAGCCCCTCAAGAGTACTGCCGTCTATACCGCAGCCGCTCATGTCAAGGTTGAGCTTCGTCCTATCCATGTATTTCTCCATATCCATCACTCTCAGGCCCGGTATACCGGCAGCCGATGAATAGAACATATCTATATTCTTTTTCCAGTCTGCAAACATCTCGTCCCCGTGTTCCAGAAGAATATCCGCATTTATGTCCATAGATGCCATAAGTATGTATGACGGGCTCGTACTCTGGATCGCCTGAAGCTTATCCTCCAGAACATAACGCTCCACCCTGTCGAAATTCAGATTCAGAACTGCGCTCTGTGTAAATGATGCCAGCGTCTTATGGGTGCTGTTTACCGATATATCCGCCCCCTGCTCACAGGCATCATGAGGGCCATCCTTCATGAACTTGAGATGAGCTCCGTGAGCCTGATCCACTATAAGTACCTTTCCGTGCCTATGCACCTCTTTCGCAATTGCTTCGATATCGCTGCATATCCCGTAATAGTTGGGGCTTGGTATGATAACCGCCTCCGCATCGCTGTTTTCATCAAGGCTGCGCCTGATTTCATCACATGTCACAGGTCCCGATATACCATACTCCTCCACCATGGACGGATATACGTATGCAGGCTCTATTCCTCCAAGACTCAGCGCATTGAACACCGACTTGTGACAGTTCCTTGCCATTATCAGCTTCTTCCCCCGCGGCACAGCAGCCAAGATGGCCGCTATAAGACCTCCGCTGGTTCCGTTGACCAGCAGATATGATTTCTTCACATCGTAAAGCCTTCTGTATTTCTCGGCAGTACTCCTTATGATACCCTCTGCCTGAAACAGGTTGTCGGCTCCGGGGATCTCCGTTATATCGCAATCTGCGAAGTTGTCCAGAAAATCATCGTATCCGAATTTCCTGTATAAGGCGCTGCCCTTGTGACCGGGCATATGAAATGAGGCAGGTCCTGTACCAGCATGCTCGACAAGAAACTGCGATATGGCTTTTTTACTCATACGTCGTCCTCCTGAGCCTACGCCCACTTTATATACTCGTCGTCTCCTGCAGTTCTGATATCCATATGCAGCGCTCTGAGCTTATCCGTTATAAGCTGGTCTGCATGCATATGTCCGAAATACCATTTGGTGAATTGCTTTCCCTTTTCTATCAGCCTGTACCATTCTTCCATTATTTCAGGCAGATGATAGTCTTCATCTATCGGCTTGTTTCTGGGGATCTGCTTCCTTGCAAAAAGCGGCGCCTCGTGGGTTATGACGAAGTCTATTTCATCGATGTTATCCAGAAGCTTTTTTCTTCCCTCTGCTATCTCCTCATCATCAGGCTCTTCTTCATCCCACCAGCTTTCGCCCTTCACACGCCTGTCCTTGTCGACAGATCTTGCCCCACCGAAGGTGAAGTAATTCTTTCCATATATGCTGTACAGCTGTCCGCGCATGAGGTGAAACACCCTTTCTCCAACGCAGTGAGCCCTTCCACCCTTCCATTCAACCACCTCAAGGCTGTTTAAAATGTCGAAGTTCTCGTGGTTGCCGTCGATGAAGGCTATGGTGCCCGGAAAAACCTGCTGCAGCGTTTCCGCCCTGTATATATAATCCTCGTTCCATACGTATCCTGCGTCTCCTGCTATTATCAGGATATCGCTTTCCGTGAGACTGTTCTTTTCCGCAAGACCGAAAAGCGATCCGAAGGATCCGTGCTTATCTCCTGTAATAAATACTCTCTCTGTCATTATCTGCCTAACCTTGCCTTTTGTTTCTGTAGTAATATATATCGCCTTCCATCTCATCACGCTCCACTCTGCCCGCAGAGTAGAGATACTGCAGATGCGATATTGCTTCGCCTGTGGCAAACCACTTCTGAGGAGCCGGGAACTCATCCCAGTTCCTGCATTCTATCTCCCACGTCATGTCTCTGGCGCATTCGTATGCAGTCTTCCATTGATCTCCCAGTATCTTAACGACCTCATCCAGTCTGGCCTCGTGATGCTTTTTCAGCTCATCTATACGCTGATACATGTCATCCACCGGCGTTCCGTGGGCAGTCAGCAGCAGCTGCACATCCAGCTTTTCCACCTTCTCCAGGCTATTAAGGTAATCACTAAGCGGATTGTCGGCGCTTATCTCGATAGTTATGTTTGGCGTTATGGTCCCAAGGATATGGTCGCCGCAGAAGTATATCTTATTCTCTCTGTCGTACAGTCCTATGAGTCCCGGTGTATGTCCGGGAGTTGATACTACCTCCAGCCTGTGACCGCCGTACTCGAGGACGTCACCCTCTCCTACATATTTGAAGTCTATTCTATGCTCATGAACGTACTTCCTTCCCGGATGTATGTCTGTATTTCTGCCGAAATCCGCAGGCGGGAATCCGTATTTGATGAACATATCGTCAAGTATGTACCAGTAGAGGTTTCCCACCTCGAAATTTATGATTTCTCCATCTGTTTCGCTGGCGTATATGGTGCTGCCTTCTCCCGCAAATTTAGGCACAAGCCCAACATGGTCGGAATGAAGGTGGGTGATGAATACGTCGGGAGATATTATCCCCAGCTCATCAAAGGCCTCTCGCAGCGCTTCCTCGCACTCAGGTCTGTTGAAGCCCGTATCTATGATAAGGCTCCTGCCGTCATCACCCTTTATTATATACACATTGATGTATCTCAGAGGGTTATTGGGCAGGGGCACTTCCTTGCTGTATATATTATCTGCTATTTTCTTTAACATATTTCCTCCTGTCTATCTGTCTGCACTAATATAATATCCGTAATTGAGGTGTTTTGCAAGTGGTGATATAATGGTATAATGTACCGATCGGATACATGAAATACGACTTTACAGGAAGGCATCTCAGATATGGATTCAACTAAACAGACAGCTCTCGGCACCGAGCCCGTGGGCCCGCTGCTTCTGAAGCTGGCGATACCCACCATCACCGCACAGCTGGTAAGCGTTCTTTACAACATGGTCGACAGAATGTATATAGGCCATATACCCGATGTGGGAGCTAATGCCCTCACAGGAGTCGGCGTTTGTCTACCCATCATAGTTATCGCATCCTCCTTTGCAGCTCTTACCGCCTTCGGCGGCGCACCGAGGGCATCTATTTTTATGGGCAAAAACGAAAACGACACTGCCGAAAAGATCCTCGGCAGCTGCGCTGTGGCTGTAACAGCGGCAGGTCTGGTGATAACTGCAGTATTCCTCATATGGGGCCGCGATTTCCTGACGCTTTTCGGCGCCAGCGAAAACACCATAGGATATGGCTGGGACTATATGCGCATTTACGCCTACGGTACCGTCTTCGTGCTGATAACACTGGGACTCAACACCTTCATAACAGCCCAGGGCTACACTATGATAAGTATGCTCAGCGTCATAATAGGTGCCGTCGCCAACATCATTCTGGATCCTATTTTCATCTTCGGCTTCGACTGGGGTGTAAAGGGCGCAGCCCTTGCAACGGTGATATCTCAGTTTCTTTCCGCCGTATGGGTGCTTAAATTTCTCTTTGGCAAGAAAACCATTCTTCGCATAAAAAAGGAAAATCTGAAGCTCGACGGAAAGATATATCTGCCATGCGTTGCATTGGGTCTCTCTCCCTTTGTAATGCAGTCGACAGAGGGGCTCATCACCATTTGCTTCAACTTCTCCCTCCTAAAATACGGCGGCGACATGGCAGTGGGCGCCATGACCATACTGTCCAGCATAATGCAGATGAGCATGCTGCCGCTGACAGGACTTTCCCAGGGCACCCAGCCCATCATAAGCTTCAACTTCGGCGCAGGGAACTACGATCGCGTCAAAAAAGCATTCTTTCTGCTGCTCAAAGCCAGCATGATATACGCACTCTTCATATGGCTGCTGTCGGTAATCACACCAAATTTGCTGGTATCAATTTTTACCTCCGATGCCGCCCTCAAGGAGTACTCCTCCCATGTCCTCAGAATATACATGGCGTCATCTCTCCTCTTCGGCGTGCAGATCTCGTGTCAGCAGACCTTACTGGCTCTGGGAAATGCCAAAACATCGCTGTTCCTGGCAGCCCTCAGAAAGCTGATCCTTCTCATACCGCTGATATTCATTCTGCCGGCATTTATGGCACAGAAGGATATTGCAGTGTTTATGGCGGAGCCTGTTGCAGACCTGCTGGCTGTGATCACCACGGCTGCGCTGTTCTTCAGGTATTTCAGGAAGACCATATATAAGAAATGATGCGATTTCTATGTGATTTAAGAATTATCATGCAGAAGACATAATCAAATACATTAAACTATTCGAAAAAAACCGACCACCGGAAGTTGGATCAAAACTTCAACTTCCGGTGGTCGGTTCATGTTTTTACAATTCGTTTTTTCTTTCGTCTTTTATGCTGCAAATATTGAATTCATATTTTTCGTCTCGCCATCGCCTCCTGCTCTAATTCCTGCCGAAAACGCATTCGTTTATCATGTCCAGCATGTTCAGCACAGAGTAATGTCTGTTCCATTTTCTTCCGTGATTTCTCATGCCCAGCTTCCTGCAGCTGACCTTGCCGTCATACCACAGTCCTATATACACGAGGCCCACAGGCTTTTCATCCGTACCGCCTCCCGGTCCTGCAACACCTGTCACCGACACGCACACGTCGCTTCCGCTGACCTTTGCCAGTCCTTCAGCCATTTCCATGGCAGTCTCCCTGCTGACAGCACCGTACTTTTCAAGAGTCTCCGCCTTAACGCCCAGCTCCTCCATCTTGGCTCTGTTGCTGTAGGTCACCAGGCTTCTCTCGAAGCATTCGGATATTCCGGGAATATCGGTCACTGCCGCCGCAAACATTCCTCCGGTGCATGACTCGGCCGAAGACAGAGTCAGCCCTTTTTCCATCAGCTTTCCGCATACGACCTGAACCAGCTCCTGGTCATCGCAGCTGTATATATATCTGCCTATACGCTCCCTGACCTTGACCAGCATTTCGTCCACTGCAGCCTTTGCCTCTTCCTTCGTACCCCTCTTTGAGGCTATTCGAACCGAGGCCTCGCCCTCCTTGGCATACGTTGCCAAAGTCGGATCCGTCTGGTTGTCTATCAGATCAAGAAGGTCTGTTTCCATCTGAGATTCGCCCAGCCCGAAGGTGCGAACCATTCTGTAATATATCACGCCCTCCGACAGGCTCTGCAAAAACGGCATTACGCTTTTCTCGAACATCCTTGTCATTTCCCTCGGCGGCCCTGGCATGCATATCACGTATTTCCCGTCCTTTTCCAGGGCAAAGCCCGGCGCAGTGCCCGCATCGTTATGAAACACCACTGCTCTGGAAGGCAGAACAGCCTGCTTCTTGTTGTTCTCCGTCATGGTGCGCTTCGCTCTTTTAAAATATCCCAACAGCTCCTCCATGACATCGTCCATCATCACCAGCTCATCGCCCATCACCTGACATACGATCTCCTTCGTCATATCGTCCTGAGTAGGCCCCAGCCCTCCCGTAGTCAGTACGAGGTCGCAATCCTCCAGAGCAAGGCGTATCATATCCGCCAGCCTTCCGGCATTATCTCCCACGGTATAATGGTACATAACGTCGTGACCCAGCATGTTCAGCTGCCGGGAAAGATATACTGTGTTGGTATTGGTTATCTGCCCGAACAGCAGCTCAGTACCCACACTCAAAATAGCCGATTTCATAATCTATCCTCCAAAATCCATATTCCAAACAAAAGAGGGCTGACCGCCCTCCCGATATTACATAGAAAACAACTGTCTGTTCTTTACGATATACTCTACGCCCGATATTACGGTCATGATCAGAGCCAGCCACAGGAACACCATGTCCATAGGCAGCTCAAAGCTCAGCATGCTGAAAGGCCAGTTTTCCAGAAGCAGCAGAGGTATGGCTATCATCTGTGTTATCGTCTTTATCTTTCCGGTGGTTCCTGCTGCGATGACTATGCCCTGTGCCGCAGCCACCTGCCTCATTCCTGTGATGATAAACTCTCTTCCCAGAATCACTATGACCATCCAGCCTGCCACATCTCCCACCTGTACCAGGCAGAGCAGAGCCGACATGACCAGCAGCTTGTCTGCCAGCGGGTCCATCAGCTTTCCAAAGTTGGTCACCAAATTGTACTTTCTGGCAATGTGCCCGTCCAACATATCCGTCAGCGCTGCAAGTATGAATATTACGGCTGCTGCGTAGTTATACCCCATCAGAAACACCACAATGAATACAGGTATGGCCAGTATCCTTCCCATCGTCAGTTTATTTGGCAAATTCATATTACTCCTCCATTCTGCCCGTCAAGTCATAATCAAATGCATCGTCTATACGCACACTTACCATATCTCCGGGCGCAAGCTTTCTGTCTGAATCGAATATCACGGTATTATCTATTTCAGGAGCGTCGTACATCGTTCTTCCCATGTACGCTCCCTCTTGATCCTCGCCATCCACCATGACGGTCATGATATTTCCCACCTTTTCCTCGTTTACTTCCCGGGAAATATCAAGCTGCCTCCTCATGACGGCATCAAGTCTCACGGCCTTCACATCCTCATCGATCTGATCCTCCATGTCTCCGGCGACCGTTCCCTCCTCACGGGAATATGCGAATACGCCCAGCCTTTCAAAACGTGTCTCCTCCACGAAGTCGATGAGCTCCTCAAAGTCCTCCTCAGTTTCTCCCGGAAATCCCACGATCATCGTTGTTCTGATGTGTATGTCAGGCATGGCGCTGCGAAGCCTTGCGATGGTATCCCTGATGCTTGCCGAGGTCGAATGTCTGTTCATCCTGCTGAGGACCCTGTCGGAAATATGCTGAAGCGGGATATCTATGTAGTTGCAGATTTTTTCCTCAGAGGCCATAACCTCTATCAGCTCATCTGTTATCTTATCCTCATAGCAGTACATGAGCCTTATCCATTTCAGGCCGTCTATCCTGCAAAGGGCTCTCAAAAGCTCCGGCAGGCGCAGTCTTCCGTAGAGGTCTCTTCCGTACTCCGTAACGTCCTGAGCGATGAGCATTATCTCCCTGCAGCCCTTTTCAGCCAGCACTTCCGCCTCGTTTATGATGCTTTCGAAGGGTCTGCTCCTGTATCCTCCCCTTATCTGAGGTATCACGCAGTAGGCGCAGCAGTTGTTGCAGCCCTCGGCTATACGTAAAGTGGCGCTGTACGGATTATCTTCCAGCTTTCTGGCCGAAAACTCTTGGAATGACGACGGCTGACAGCTGAATGCCTTGGCTCTCTGCCCCTTTTGCAGCTCCTTTACCATCCGGGGCAGCTTCTCGTAGTCATTCACGCCCAGGAAAATGTCCACCTCCGGCATTTCCTCAAAGAGCTCGCTGCCATACCGCTGCGAGAGGCAGCCTGAAACCACCAGGACTCTGTCACCACATGCTTCATCTCCCAACGCCCTGCTGCTTTCCTCCTTGAAGCGTATCATATCGAATATCCTGTCTATGGACTCCTTCTTGGCGTCATTTATAAATCCGCAGGTATTGACCAGGATCACGTCTGCATCGCCAAGCTCTCCTGTCAGCTCCATACCTGCCTTTTCCCAGATGCCCCCTATACCTTCCGAATCATTGAAGTTCTTAGGACATCCCAGTGTTTCAATATACAGTTTCATTATTCTTCCATATCCTCTGTGCTTGTTTTCATGAATTCCAGCTCTTCTTCGGAAATCAGAACATTTCTCGGTCTGCTTCCGTCGGACGGACCTACTATCTGTCTGTCCTCCATCATATCTATGATACGGGCAGCTCTGTTGTATCCGATCCTGAATCTGCGCTGAAGCATCGACACCGATGCCTGCTGAGCCTGCACCACCAGCTCGATGGCCTCAGGAAGCAGCTCGTCCTCCAGATCTCTGTTGCCCTTTTCGGCGTCGGGAACGTTGGCTCTTTCTATTGAGTCCATAACGCTGTCGGCATACTCCACATCTTCAACCTGTGACTTGACGAAGGCTATCACATCGCGTACCTCCGAGTCTGAAATGAATGTTCCCTGAACTCGCTTAGGCTTGCCGCTTCCCAGCGGATTGAACAGCATATCGCCCTTTCCCACCAGCTTCTCGGCACCTGCCATGTCCAGGATCGTTCTGGAGTCAAACTGCGATGAAACGGCGAAGGCTATTCTGGAAGGTATGTTGGCCTTGATCACTCCCGTTATCACATCCACAGACGGACGCTGGGTAGCTACTATCAGGTGCATACCTGCAGCTCTGGCCTTCTGTGCCAGCCTGCATATGGACTCCTCCACCTGCGACGGCGCCGCCATCATCAAATCTGCCAGCTCATCTATTATTATTACCACCTGAGGCATCACAGCCTCTTCATCGCCTTTTTCACGCATGGTTCTGTTGTAGCTTGCCAGCTCTCTTACGCCTTCCTCGGCGAACTTCCTGTATCTGTCGTCCATTTCGGCAACTGCCCAGTTGAGGGCGGCGGCAGCCTTAACAGGCTCCGTCACAACAGGAATGAGAAGGTGCGGTATGCCGCTGTAATTGGCAAGCTCCACCACCTTGGGGTCTATCAGCACCAGCTTGACCTCATCAGGCCTTGCCTTGTAGAGAATGCTGGTTATTATACTGTTTATGCACACGCTCTTACCTGAGCCTGTGGAGCCGGCTATCAGCAGATGAGGCATGGATTTCAAATCGGCAACTATGGCCTTGCCTGCGATATCCTTACCGACTGCGAAGGTTATCTTCGACTCCGATTTTCTGAACTCCGCAGAATCTATTATTTCCCGGATCGTTACCATGTTGATCCTGTCGTTTTCTATCTCGATGCCTACAGCCGGCTTGCCGGGTATAGGCGCTTCTATCCTTATGCTTCTGGCCTCCATGTTCAGGGCGATATCATCGGCAAGATTTTTGATGCTCTTCACCTTTACGCCGCTGTCAGGGTGCACCTCGTACCTGGTTACCGCCGGTCCCTGAGTCACGTTGGTCACCGAAGCCGATATGTTGAAGCTGTGAAGAGTATCCTCCAGCTTGATTGCCTTTGCCCTTAGGGTGTTTTCATCCTCCATTCTGCCTGAAGCAGCCTTAGACGCCTTCTTGAGGATATCCACCGGTGGGAATTTGTAGCTTTCCGATGATGACAGCGTTATGTTGAAATCATCTTCCTTCAATGTGGCCTTGGCAGCTTCGGATTTAGTCAGCTTTTCCTCCATGGCCTTAGGCGAAAATCCTCCCACGATCACAGGCTCCTTTGTAAAGGCATCAGCCTCCGGCGATGCGATTTCCGTCTCTTCCGTCACCTTTTTTCTATGTCGCTTCGGCTTTTCCTTGTCCTCTCCCAGTGAAAAGTCCAGAGGCTCCTCCTTGGGCTCGTCCTTTCCGTAAACCCGGTCATCGCTGCTCATGTACCCCATGATCTTTCGCTGTCTGTCCGTCAGTCTGTCCGTCATCATGGTGCCTGCGGCAGCCTCTCCGAAAGCATTGGTGCTGTGAGTATCCTTTTCCATCATCATCTGCAGCTGTTGGTTTCTCAGCTCGTTTTCGCGAGCCTTTTCCATGCGGCGCTCCTCCTTGGACTCGGCTCTGGCATTTTTCCTGTCTCTGGCCTTCTCAAGAAATCTCGATACAGGTGTGTTCATCAGAAGCAGCAGACATATTATTATCACCACCGTGGATAATATGTAAAGCCCCGGTATGCCTATGAGTCTGACAATCAGCTTTCCTGCCGTCATGCCGAAAAGTCCGCCGTCGTCCAGCACCATACCGTTGTTGTAATGCATCGCCATCTTGAACATTCCCTCGTTCAGTACTGCTTCATCGATGAATCTTCCTGAATTTATCAGGGAGATCATGAGAAATATTATCGCCAGAAGGATCACGGACTTGACGCCTGCCTGTATCGTCTTTTTAGTGAACAGCAATATGCCGTATATTATAAAATAATACGGAAGTATGTACGCCGCAAATCCGAACAGTCCCTTGAAGAACTGCGACAGACCTGTACCCAGAGCGCCTGCCACCGAAGTATTGAAGGCTATAGCCAGGAATATACCCACGGCGATTACCAGTATCGCAATGATCTCATCCTTCACCCTGCTGTTTATCCTGCCCTCTGACGCCTTGGCAGCGCCTGTCTTACCCTGCGCTGCAGCCTTTCCTGCCGATGCTCTTGCCGATGTCCTCGGCTTTGCAGAAGCTTTACTGTTTTTATTTTTACTTCCCGGAGGTCTTCCGGGCTTTCTCCTAGTCCCAGACATATTTTTCCTTTCCCGTCTTTATTTCATACATAATAAATTGTATCACAAATAACATATAAATGATACATTAAATAAATTGACTGTTGCCCTTTACTTTTAGGGGGTCACGGTGGTACAATTGACAATGTATATTATTTTGAACACAATTAAACATTAACATACAGGAGGTCATTTTATGAACAGAAAACCCAATATAGCTGTAGTTGGAGCGACAGGAGTTGTGGGCTCTACATTTTTGAAGGTTCTTGAGGAAAGAGATTTTCCTTTCGAGAACATCTATTTCATGGCATCGGCCAAGTCGGCCGGCAAGAAGCTTCCTTTCAAGGGGAAGGAATACATAGTCGAAGAGCTTACCGAGCACTCCTTTGATAAGCCTATAGATATCGCCCTGTTTTCGGCAGGCGGCGGTACCAGTGAAAAATTCGCACCTATTGCGGCAGAGCACGGCGTAGTTGTTGTGGACAACAGCAGCCAGTGGAGAATGGACGAGAATGTTCCCCTCGTCGTTCCTGAAGTAAATCCTCAGGATATCGCATGGAACAAAGGAATCATCGCCAACCCCAACTGCTCCACGATACAGGCGATGGTTGCCTTGAAGCCTCTCTACGACAAATACGGCATCAAGAGAATAGTATACTCCACATATCAGGCTGTATCCGGCTCAGGTGTCAAGGGAATAAATGATCTTAAGAACGGCCTTGCCGGAAAGGACGACGAGCTTCAGGCATATGCACATCCTATCGCAGGAAACTGCCTGCCTCATATAGACGTGTTTACGGAAAACGGCTACACCAAGGAAGAAATGAAGATGATAAATGAAACCCACAAGATCCTCGGTGACGACGATATCAAGGTAACGGCCACCACAGTAAGAGTTCCTGTATTCGACTCCCACAGCGAATCCATCAATATCGAGCTGGAAAAGCCATTTGAGCTGGTGGACGTGGTCGAGCTGTTTAAAAACTCTCCGGGAATCATCGTGCAGGACGATGTTGCCAATAATGTTTACCCTCTGGCAAGGGAGGCTGCCGGCACCGACGAGGTATACGTGGGACGTATCAGACGTGACTTCTCAGTTGAAAACGGTCTCAACATCTGGGTCGTTGCAGACAACATCAGAAAGGGTGCCGCAACCAATACGGTGCAGATCGCAGAACAGCTGCTGAAGATCATGGAAGACTAACTCGTGCAGCGTGGATAAATCTTCTAACATTACATAAATAAAGAGTGCATAGGAAGCATCTTCCCTCATGCACTCTTTTTATTGCCTGAATATATTGAACCGGCGTCATTTACTGCAAATCAGTCTACTTATCGCTTTTTATCCTGACCCTTATCCATTTTATTATCTGTATCACCGGAATGTTCATGAATGCAAGACCGTATACCGTCAGAAGCTGCGGAAGTCCCAAGGTCTGCACCTTGAAAATGTGATCCACAGCAGGAACGCATATGGCTGCAGTTATCAGCACCATACCAAGTACGAATGCGCCTATCAGGGCCTTGTTGTTCCACAGCGCTCTGGTAAATACCACAGGTCTGTCTGACTTGCAGTTGAAGCCATGGAAAAGTCTGCTGACGCAGAGAGTTCCGAAGGCCATGGTGCTTCCAAGAAGTGCGCTTCCGCCCAGCTCGGCAGCCGTAAACCATCCGTTCAGTCCTATGAGGAAGGCGAGAACTGTCATGATGCATATGGAAAGCCCGCCTATTCCTATGTTGGTGAGGAATGATTTCGTCAGTATGGATTCGTTGGCAGGACGAGGCTTCTCGTTCATCAGCTCCTTGCTGTGCGGCTCAAGCCCCAATGCTATGGCAGGAAGGCTGTCCGTCAGCAGGTTTATAAACAGCAGGTGCACAGGTGCGAACGGAACAGGCATTGCGAATATCGAGGCATAGAGTACCGTCAGTATTGCTCCGAAATTTCCCGACAGCAGGAAAAGTATGGAGTTCTTAATATTCTTGTATATGTTTCTTCCGTTCTCGACAGCCTTTACTATGGTTGCAAAGTTATCATCCGTGAGGACCATTGCCGCCGCATCCTTCGATACCTCGCTTCCTGTTATACCCATGGCAACACCGATATCGGCCTGCTTGAGGGCAGGTGCATCGTTTACTCCGTCTCCCGTCATGGCTACGATATTTCCTTTATCCTGCCATGCTCTGACAATTCTTATCTTGTGCTCAGGGGATACTCTGGCATATACCGATATCCTTTCCACGTATTCCCTCAGTTCTTCGTCGCTCATATCATCGATGACTGCACCTTCCACAGCCTCGGATTCATCCTTCAGTATGCCGATTTTTTTTGCTATGGCTGCCGCCGTCACCTTGTGGTCTCCTGTAATCATGACAGGCTTTATGCCTGCCTTGATACATTCTGCCACAGCTGCCGTGGATTCCTCTCTCGGAGGGTCCATCATGGAAATCAGTCCGAGAAATACCATGTCGTTTTCGTCATCAGTTCCCGGATCGAATCCATCCTCCACCTTTTTATATGCAAATGCAAGGACTCTAAGCCCGTTTCTTGAGAAATCGCTGTTGCATTCCTCTATCGCCTTTTTGTCTTCCTCTGTTATAGCTCTTATGCCCTCCGGCATCTGGATGCCGCTCACTCTGTTCAACAGAACGTCCACAGCGCCCTTGGTCACCATGACAGTCTCTCCCGGGGCCGCTGCAGCCTTTCCATCTCCGTCCACACCGAAGCCGGAGCTCATCCTATTGCAGGTGGACATGAGCTTTCTGTCGCTGTCGAAAGGTATCTCAGCCATACGAGGATTGTCGTTTCTGCAGGTTTCATACGAAACGCCCAGCTTGATGCCTATGTTTATGAGCGCAGTCTCTGTAGGGTCGCCTATTTCCTTTCCCTCCGCTATGGATGCGTCATTGCAAAGCATGCTGGCTGTCATCAGCTGCATCTGATCTTCCTTATTCACATCTATATCCGCAGCTGAAATCTTGATGCCGTGGACATAGTAATCCTCCACTGTCATCTTGTTCTGCGTAAGAGTCCCTGTCTTATCGGAGCATATCACAGATACGCTGCCCAGACCTTCCACGGCCTGGAGCTTTCTGATTATGGCATGCTCCTTTGCCATCTTCTGAGTTCCGAAGGACAGCACTATCGTAACTATGGAGCTGAGAGCCTCCGGTATTGCCGCCACGGCCAGTGCGATGGCGAACATGAAGGCATCGCCTATAGGCTCGCCCCTGAACACGCTGATCCCGAAGAGTATGCCGCAGAATACGAGTATGAGTATGGACAGCTTCTTTCCGAAGTTATCGAGATTTACCTGAAGAGGAGTTTTCTTCTCGGAGGTGGTCTTGAGCAGCGTCGCTATCTTACCTACTTCAGTTTCCATTCCTATGGATGTGACGATGAATTCTCCTCGACCATACGTTACGAAGCTGCCGGAATAAACCATGTTGAGTCTGTCGCCGAGAGGCGCCTGACCTTCTATCACAGCCATGTCCTTCTCAACTCCCAGGCTCTCCCCTGTCAGCGCACTTTCATCTATCTTCATGCCTGCATTGGCGATGATCCTTCCATCTGCAGGAACAAAATCTCCCGCCTCGAGGCTGACTATGTCGCCTACGGTTATCTCAGCGGCCGGTATCTTCACAAACTGACCGTTTCTGAACACCTTGGCCTCCGGCGCCGACATCTTCTTAAGACTGTCCAGAGACTGCTCTGCCTTCAAAGTCTGCACAGTACCGAGAATGGCATTTATGGTTATTACCACGAGAATAACTATTGTACTTTCCAAATCGCCCAAAGCGCCCGATACTACGGCTGCTATTATGAGTATGATTACAAGAAAATCCTTAAACTGTTCAAGAAATATTCTCAAGGTGGATTTTTTCTTTCCTTCTGCCAGCTCATTTGGGCCGTACTTTTCTCTGTTTTCTTTGATCTGCTCTTCCGTCAACGGTTCCATGGAGCCGTTGATCTGCAGTCTGACATCTTTTTCGGTCATCTGATAAAATTCCTTCATGTCAAACCTTCCTTTCATACATTTATATTATCTGCCTAAAGCATGTTTATTACGCAATGAGTCAAAAATAACCGGGTCCGCTACGCTTAAATTGTTCTTTCATGGAAGCCCTTTTGATAATCTGTCATATGCTTTACGTCGATTTTCTGTAAAAAAAAGACCTTTATTGCATAATAATCATGCAACAAAAGTCTCGCAATTTCATTACGTACCGGATGAAACTACACCGCGTTGACGATACCGTAAACACATGATGTGCTTGCTACTCCCTTTCATTGTTACTATAGTATACCTGTTTGCCCTCCATGTCAAGAAAAAAGCCCGGCGTACAATTTCTTTTTCAGAAGCTATCCTTGCCGACAAGCGGCAGCAAATGGCTGACCGTGAAATTCCACACCTTGATGCTCCGGACATATGATTCTGTTGAAAGTCAATGAAATACGTCATATGAATCAGATCGGATTCCATATCTGAATGAAACCATATCGATAAGCTATGAAAACAGTATTTTATAAGGCTTCCGGTCTAATCGCTGCCCCTGAGATCCTTATCTACGTTTTTATTCCCATCAGGAAGCTGTGAAATCACTATGGCTGCAAACATCAGCCCGCATCCGATATACTCCGGTATGCTGAGAACCTCCCTGAAAAAGATCCAGCCGGCCAAAAGTGAAAACACTGTTTCCAGTGAAAGGATGAGACTTGCCAGACTGGGATCCGTTTCCCTCTGGCCTATTACCTGAAATGTATATCCAAGGCCGCACGATATCAGACCGGAATACAGCAGCGGTATCAGGCATTCTGCTACAGCTGCTGCACTTATCTCTTCAAACACCAGCATAGGTATCACGCAGATAAGTCCGGCGAATATAAACTGAAATGATGAAAGCTTGACAGGATCGATCTTCTGTACGAAATGATCTATCACATGTATATGAGCCGCAGCCATCACCGCAGCACCCAGCATCATGAGGTCTCCGAAGGTAAGCGCCGATATTCCCTCGTACAGACAGAGCATGTACATTCCCGCCAGACCCACAGCCACACCTATCCACAGATTTCTTCCGGCCTTCTTACCCATGAATATTCCCATCACAGGCGTCAGCAAAATATAAAGCGCAGTTATGAAGCCTGCCTTTCCTACAGTCGTATGAGGAAGTCCGAACTGCTGAAACAATACAAGGGCAGTCAGTACTATGCCGCACCACACCGCTCCCTTGATGGTTTCCCCCTTGCCTGCTTCCTGACGCTTTTCCTCCCGACTCTTTTTACTGTCCATATATATGACCAAAGGCAGAAGAGCAAGACCTCCCATCATGCACCTTATGGCGGTGAATCCAAAAGGTCCCAGATGAGACATCCCCGCTTTCTGCGCTACCAACGCACAGCCCCATATCAGAGCGGCGGAAAAAAGAAGGATATTCCCCTTGGCACTGCGTTTCATAATCCACACCTCGCATCTACATTCAAAAGCTCACGCTTCATCAATATGATGATAATATATCTCGACCTGAAAATCATAAGGCCTGTCCGACCTGATGCTTCACAATATGATGATAACATATAGCCGGCAGCCAATCCAGACAAATACAATTGCTCCTGCAGCCTGGAGCTCCACATGCTCACTCCCTTCACCACGGTACGAGGGACAGGCGCTGTAGAATATACACGACTTCACCTGGCCTCTTTCAGCTGTCCATGTCAATGATGTCCATGTCAATGATGTCCATGTCAATCTTCTGAATAATCTCCAATAAGATATCCAT
>CAUDEQ010000034.1 GCA_958448635.1 uncultured Bacillota bacterium
TCTCCAATAAGATATCCATGTCAATCTGCTAAATAATCTCCAAATGGATTCTATATGACCATTGGTTTGGAGGTTTTCCATGATGTAGACCGGTATCCTGCAAAGAAAGTCTCCAAATTATCGCTGTGCGGCCGCTGATTTTGTGACTTTTCGGCTGTTTCCAATGGGCTGGTGAGGGTAAAGTCTCAAACAGGCTGCTATATGATGGTCGCTTTGGAGAGTTTTATAGGGTAAAAAGCTGAATAATCTCCAAATATCAATGCTTCTATAATTTTTTTGAGATTCCGAAGCAACTCATATTTCATCAACTCTTTTTGAGATTACATAGCGACTCATATTTCGCCGGTCAGTCGCTATTCCTATATAAACTTTATATATAAAAAAACAGCATCCCTGTTGCGGGATGCTGCTGATTTCCACCTTGACCCATGAACTACATTTCAGAAGCAACGATTTCTTTGCCATCGTAGTAGTTACAGTTAGGGCAAACTCTATGCGGAAGCTTTGGCTCGTGGCACTGCGGACAGATTGAAAGTCCCGGTGCTGTCTTTTTCATATTAGGAGATCTTCTCATATCTCTCTTTGCCTTTGAAGTTCTTCTCTTAGGTACTGCCATTTCTACACCTCCTTTTGCTCCTTAGTGTATATGTTTGTTCATCGGACATCGTTCCTGATGAATAATATGCAACTTCTAAAGTATACCGCTCAGCGGCATGACTTGTCAACAACTATTTTAGCTTTATACTAAAAACTTCAGTTACATAGCTCTTACGATCTCATAAGTGTCTCTGGCAATCATCAATTCTTCGTTGGTAGGGATCAGGATTACCTTTACTCTTGAGTCATCTCTTGAAATGATCATTTCCTTACCTCTTACCTTGTTCTTTACCAGGTCGAGCTTGATTCCCAGGTTTCCGAGATCGTTGCAGATGATATCTCTCATTGCTATGTCGTTTTCACCTACGCCTGCAGTAAAGATTATGGCATCTACTCCGTTCATCTCTGCAATATAAGCTCCGATATAAAATCTTACCTTGTGAGCAAATACCTTCAGAGCCAGCAGTGCTCTTTCATTGCCTTCCTCTGCAGCAGCTTCCAGATCTCTGAAATCGCTTGAAACGCCGGAAATTCCCAGAACGCCGGACTTCTTGTTGAGGATCTCGTTGGCAACACCCTGGTCAAGATTTTCCTTTTCTCTGATGTATGTTACGATGGCAGGGTCGATATCTCCGCATCTCGTTCCCATTACCAGGCCCTCCAGAGGAGTGAATCCCATCGATGTGTCTATACACTTACCTCTCTTGATGGCCGATACAGATGCTCCGTTGCCCAGGTGGCATGTGATAAGCTTCAGGTCATCGAGATTTACGTTGAGTATATCTGCAGCCCTTTCTGCAACGTACTTATGGCTTGTTCCGTGGAATCCATATCTTCTGATGCCATGCTTCTGATAATATTCATAAGGAATAGCGTAAATATATGATTCAGGAGGCATTGTCTGGTGGAACGCTGTATCGAAAACTCCCACCATCGGCGTGTTTGGCATCAGCTCCTGACAAGCTGCGATACCCAGAAGGTTTGGCGGATTGTGAAGAGGTGCCAGATCAACACATTCTTCCAGAGCAGCGATAACTGCATCATCGATAAGTACTGAATGTGCAAACTTTTCACCTGCGTGAACTACTCTGTGTCCTACAGCGCCGATTTCATTCATCGATTCAACTACACCGTGGTTCTTGTCCTGGATAGCCATCAGAACGTGTGATATCGCATCCTTATGGTCTTCCATCGGAACCACATTCTTGAATTTGTCCATACCGATTTTCTCGTGAGTGATCTGAGAGCCGTCCATACCGATTCTCTCTACAAGCCCCTTGCAAAGCAGCACTTCATTAGTCATGTCTAAAACCTGATATTTCAGTGATGAACTTCCGCAGTTGATTACTAAAACTTTCATTTAAAAATCCTCCAAATTATATATCCTTGTAATAATCATTTGATTGCAGCAACGCTATGCCTTTTGTTTTCCTTGCAGCAACGCTGTGATTTTGCTGTTTTTACAGCAACGCTGTTACAATCAACAACGTTCATTATAACATGCGGTTTTTCAGGCATTGCATGCTTCAATGAACGTCTCCTTGCAGCAACGCTGTTACAATCAACAACGTTCATTATACTCCTTACCCCTTTTGTTTTCAAGTGTTTTACCTATATTTATAAGCAGGCGCTGTCATTATGCAGAGGTTATGGCATCTTCTATTTCCAATAATCAAGCTCATCCGGCAGCTGCTTTCTCGCCTTTTCTATCCTGTCTATTCTCTCGAGAACAAAGGCCGCCTCGCTTATAAGGGCAGATATTATATCGTATTTGAAGGTTCCTATCTCTCGTCGCTCCTCCAGTACCATTCCGATGACGGCGGTCACCTTTTCACTGTCCACCACCGGCAGATAGATCGACTGTGCATCGGGCAGAGTATGGGTGGTACAGCCTGCCCTGTGGCCATTTTCAAATACCCACGCCACCACAGATCGCTCCCTGATGTCCGTATATTTTTCCTTCAGCTCGTCGTATATATCACTGTCCAGATTTTTTCTGAAATATACATACGGCTCCTTGACGACGCCATCCTCCTTAACATAGAACAGGACGGTGAGATTCAGCAGCTTCTGTATCTGCAGTGCCAGTTCCTCTCCCACGGCTTCCTTCGTAAAGGTCCTCCTGAGCCTCCTGCTGTTGTTGAGCAGTATCTCTGTTCTGTAGGCACGCTTGGCATTGGCCTCATTCTGCCTCTGCACCTTCGACATACTCCAGGAGCTTATCAGACCTACGGACAGTATCATCGCAAAGGTCAGAACGTATCTATGATCGTCTATCTCAAAGCTGAAGACCGGCTTTGCAAAGAGATAATTAAATATAAACACGCTGGCAAACGACAACACCGTCGAACATAGATAGCCTCTGGTGAATATGGCCGTTATCAGTATCCCCAACAGATATATCATTACCACGTCCATATTTTCAAAGCCCATGCTGCGAAAGGCCATTCCAAGACCTGTGCATGCAAACAGCATCACCAGCGTCAAGGCGAAATCTCTCATCCTGGCATTCTTGAAATATCCCAGAACACGGTTGTATATTGAAAGCTTCCTCCGCTTGCTCCCATCCTCGTCTGAGACTATCATGACATCAAGCCCCGGAGCATGCTGCATTACGCTGTTGGACAGCGCCCCTCTGTTCTGACGAAATGTCGAACCGTGGTTTGTCTGTCCCATAACTATTTTGGTGACTCTGCTTACCTTGGCATACTCGGCTATCTGACGTGCAATACTGCTGCTGAACAGCGTTACCACCCGTGCCCCCAGCTTTCTGGCTAGCCTGATATTGGCGTCACGCTGCTTTTTGTTCTTCTGGCTCATGTTCTGCAGAACTACGGTTTCCACGTAAAGAGCCGTAAAATCGGCATGAAGCGAGTTGGCAAGCCGTGCAGCCTTTCTTATTACCTTTCCGTTGACAGCTGATGGAGATATGCATACCATTACATGCTCCTCCGGTGAAACATTTTCGGAGCCGAGGGCTTTGTTCTCCTTTTCCGAAATATAGTTTACCCTGTCTGCCATACGTCTGAGAGCCATCTCCCGGAGAGCCGTCAGCTTGTTGCGCTTAAAGAAATTATTGAGAGCCCTGATGGCCTGTACTTTTTTGTATATTTTTCCCTCCTTCATTCTGGCAATCAGCTCGTCAGGCTCTATGTCCACCATCTTCACCTGATCCGCCTCGTCAAATATGCTGTCAGGTATGGTCTCCCTCATCTCTACTCCCGTAATGGTCTCCACTACATCATTGAGACTTTCAAGATGCTGTATGTTTACAGTCGTATACACGTTTATGCCGTGATCCAGAAGCTCCTCTATATCCTGGTATCTCTTGGCATGCCTGCAGCCCTGAACATTAGTATGTGCCAGCTCGTCCACCAGGATCACCTTGGGCTTTCTGAGAAGAGCCCTGTCCAAGTCGAATTCCTTGAATTCATGTCCCTTGTATCTGATCATTTTAAAAGGAATTTTCTCAATGCCCTGCATCATCTTTATGGTATCAGGCCTGTCATGAGGTTCTATATATCCTGCCACCACATCGATACCTTCCTTTTTCAGCGACTGGGCCATTTCCAGCATGGCATATGTCTTGCCTGAGCCTGCAATATATCCCAGGAATATCTTAAGCTTTCCTCTGTCCTGCTTCTTCTCCTCTTCATCCTCAGCCCTTATCCTTGCCAGGAATTCCTCAGGGCTTGCTCTTCTGTCACTCATTCTTCTTCTCCTCTTCAGATGACGTGAATCCGGATGTATTCAAATAATCGTAAATCCGGATAGACAAATAAGCAGATCGATGTCTGCTTATCTGTCATATATATTTATATTTCTCCTATCCTCTCAGCTATGGCCAGATTGCACATGAGTACGTTGACTCTGTCATGACCAAAGATTCCAAGGATCTTTCCTGAGGTGTTTTCCTCTACAATCTTTCTCAGCTCCTTCCGGCTCAGACCGCTGGCCTCGGCTATGGCAGGAATCTGGATATCAGCTGCTTCAGGGCTGATATTAGGGTCAAGGCCTGAACCTGATGCAGTCAGCAGATCTGCAGGTATGTCCCCTTCTTCAACACCCGGGTGAGCTTCTATAAACTTCTGTACGTCCTCCTGTACTCTCGCCTTGAGGTCTTCATTGGAAGCGCCGTAGTTGAAGGTTCCCGATCCTACGCCGCCGTATTCGCCGTTTTCAAGCTGCTCCTCAGTATATGTGTTATAGTTTACGCTGGAAATACGAGCCTGAAAATATCTGGCGTCGCCTGAAAAATCCTGGCCTACTATGGCTGAACCCACAGCCTTTTCAGGATCCTCCGTCCTTTCTCCCGCAGCCGTTATCATACTGCCGTTTGCCTGATTAGGGAAGATCGCCTGACCGAGACCCGTCATCAAGGCAGGATAAGCCAGTCCGCATATTATCAGCATGGCCACTGTCAGTATCAGACCGCTCCTTAAATATTTAAGAAATGTTTTCATTGTCTTCTCTCCTCCTAAGCTTTTACATACCAAGCATCGCCAGCAGCGGTGTGATAATTATATCTATCAGTTTTATTCCGATGAACGGCACCAGTATACCACCAAGGCCGTATATTCCCAGATTCTTGGCCAGCATCTTCTGTGCACTCAAAGGTTTATATTTTACACCCTTCATCGCTATAGGTATCAGACAAGGTATTACTATGGCGTTGAATATCAGCGCCGACAGTATGGCCGACATAGGTGTCGACAGATGCATTATGTTCAGGATCTCCATCTGAGGTATTACCAGTGTGAACATTGCCGGTATGATGGCAAAGTACTTGGCCACGTCGTTGGCTATACTGAATGTGGTAAGGGAGCCTCGTGTGATCAGCAGCTGCTTTCCTATCTCCACAACCTCAAGTATTTTTGTAGGGTCTGAATCAAGGTCCACCATGTTGGCAGCTTCCTTGGCTGCAGATGTACCTGAGTTCATGGCAAGACCCACGTCAGCCTGCGCCAGAGCCGGTGCGTCATTGGTACCGTCTCCCGTCATGGCTACCAGCTTTCCTTCAGCCTGCTCCTTCTTGATGGCCTCGATCTTGTCCTCCGGCTTACATTCTGCGATGAAGCCGTCAACGCCTGCCTCCTTGGCGATGGTTGCTGCTGTAAGGGGATTATCTCCTGTACACATTATGGTCTTGATTCCTATGTCTCTCAGTCTCTGGAATCTTTCCACAAGCCCCGGCTTTACCGTATCCTTCAGGTAGATTACTCCATAGATTATGTTATCTGCCGATACTACCAGCGGTGTTCCTCCAAGAGATGATATCTCTGAAACTATTCTATCAAGATCCTCAGGGATTCTTCCTCCGTTTTCGACTACCATGTTCTTTATGGCGTCTCCTGCTCCCTTTCTTATCTTTATGCCATCGCTGGTATCAGCTCCCGACATCCTCGTCTGTGCAGTGAATTCTATGAACTCCATGTCCTTTCCTGCCGCTTCCGTATCTACCCTTGTGCCCATCTCCTTACCCAGCTTAAGGGTGGATTTCCCTTCAGGGGTAGGGTCGCACAGTGAGCTGAGTACTGCAAAATCTATCAGGTCTTCTTTTTTCTGTCCCTTCACAGGATAGAAGTCTGCTGCCAGCCTGTTTCCGAAGGTTATGGTTCCGGTCTTGTCCAGTATCATCGTATCCACGTCTCCGCACGCTTCCACTGCCTTTCCCGACATGGCGATGACATTGAATCTTGTTACTCTGTCCATTCCCGCTATGCCTATTGCCGAAAGCAGCGCTCCGATGGTGGTCGGTATGAGGCATACCAGCAAAGCTATCATGGTTGATACCTGTATTTCCACTCCCGAATATTCGGAAAATGCATACAGCGTAACGACTACTATCAGGAATATTATCGTAAGTCCCACCAGAAGCGTATTGAGAGCGATCTCATTAGGTGTCTTCTGTCTGGATGCCCCTTCTACAAGGGCAATCATCTTATCCAGAAAGGATTCACCGGGCTTGGATGTGATCCTTATCTTCAGCCAGTCACTTACCACAGTGGTTCCTCCCGTTACCGATGAAAAATCCGTACCGGCTTCTCTTGTTACAGGAGCCGATTCTCCCGTTATGGCAGATTCATCCACAGAAGCGATACCCTCTATGACTTCTCCGTCATTTGGAATTATTTCTCCTGCCTTTACTATGACTATATCGTCCTTTTTAAGCTCTGACGAGCTTACTATTGTTTCATTTCCGTTTTCATCTATGAGGCGCGCCTTCGTATCCTGCTTCGTGCTTTTAAGCGACTCTGCCTGTGCCTTTCCGCGACCCTCCGCCACCGATTCCGCAAAATTTGCAAAGAGTACGGTGATGAACAGTATCACGCATACTATACCGTTATATGTTCTCAGATAACCCAGAGAAACGTCGTCTCCGAAGACTCCCGGAAATACGGTCAACACGAGAGCCAGCACGAATCCCAGTTCAACTACAAACATCACAGGATTCTTTATCATATATCTCGGATCCAGCTTCTTAAAAGCGCCTATGATGGAGCTTTTAAGAATTTCTCGGGTTATGAATTTTGTTTTCTGCTGTTTTTTAGACATGCTCTTTACATCCCTTTCTTAAAATTTCGTCAAATCCTTTATCTTAGAGCCAAATCGTAAGATGTTCTGCGATAGGTCCAAGAGCCAATGCAGGGAAGAATGTAAGTGCAGCGAAAATATACACTACAACTACCAGTATGATGGCAAATCCCGCATTATCTGTACGCATCGTTCCTATAGATGCCGTGACCCTTCTCTTGGCCAGCAATGAGCCTGCTATGGCCAGCTGCGCTATTATTGCGATATATCGTCCGAAGAACATTGCCAGTCCTGTCGTAGTATTCCAGAACAGGCTGTTGTCGGCCAGCCCCTCAAATCCTGAGCCGTTGTTTGCCGATGACGATGAGAATTCATAGAGAACCTGCGACAACCCGTGGAATCCCGGATTTGTGATTCCCGCCAGCCCTGCATCCGTTACTACCGCAAGGGCCGAGAACCCCAGTATGAGAAGCGGATGTATTATAAGACAGATAGCCACCAGCTTCATTTCCTTGCCTTCTACCTTTTTGCCAAGATATTCAGGCGTACGTCCTACCATTAGTCCGCAGAGGAATACTGCCAGTATCACATACATCACCATGTTCATCAGGCCTACACCCTTGCCGCCGAATACGCAGTTGAGCATCATGTGGAGCATAGGCACCATGCCTCCGAGAGGTGTCAATGTATCGTGCATGTTATTGACGGTACCTGTAGTAAATGATGTAGTTGTTGTAGTAAAGAGCGCAGACTGGTCGATTCCGAATCTCACTTCTTTACCCTCCATGCTTCCCATGCTCTGATCAAGTCCCACAGACTGAAGTATAGGGTTGCCCTTGAGCTCCGATACGTAGCATACTGCAAGTCCTATCACGAAAAGAATGCTCATTGCAGCGAAAATCGTTCTTCCCTGCTGCCCGAAGATAGGCTCTCTCGTTTTTATCCTGTTCTCTTCTCCTGCTCCCAGGCTTTCCATCTTTCTGTCCTGGCACATCTTGCCGAAGGTCAGCACACACGCGCCCGGCAGCACCATCATCGATATCAGCTCAACTATATTGGATATTATTGTAGGGTTTTCGAACGGTGTTGTGGAGTTTGCTCCGAAGAAGCCTCCTCCGTTGGTTCCCAGATGCTTTATTATTTCCAGCGACGCCACAGGTCCCATGGCGAAATCCTGCAGCTTTCCTGTGATGGTTTCCACAGTGAAGTTGGCGCCAAAGGTCTGCGGTGAGCCCTGCCATATCAGCACGAGCCCGAAGATGATGGACCATGGAAGAAGTATTCTCGTGGTTATCCTTATCATATCCTCGTAGAAGTTTCCCAGATCCTTTCTCTTTCCTGCGATACCTCTTGAAAACGCCATGCAGGCTGCATATCCCGATGCTGCCGATGTGAACATCATAAACGTTATTACCAGCATCTGGCTCAAATAAGTAAGACCTGATTCACCTGAATAGTGCTGCAGGTTCGTATTCGTCATAAAACTTATTATCGTATTGAAGGACAGATCTGCCGGCATTCCGTCTATTCCGTTTGGATTCAGTACCAGCATGTTCTGAAATCTCAGTATCAGATATCCTACTAAAACCATCACCGCGTTGGTCATGAGAAGATGACCGGCATATGATTTCCATGACATGCCGCCTCTGTCAATGCGGCATATTTTGTAGATTCCGTTGTCGAGCCTGTCGAAAACGGGATCCGCAAAGGTTTTCTTATGTGTTGCGATGTGGTACATGTATTTCCCCATGGGGATCACGGCCACAACGAAAATCAACATTGTTAAAATAATCTGCAACATTGTTTGCCTCCCTTAAATTGATCACAGTTTTTCCGGATGCACCAATGCGTATACAAGGTATACTGCCAAAGCTGCAATCACAATTCCTAAAGCTATCATTTTTAACTCCTCCAAATAAACTCACAATTTATTGTTCTTCAGTGTTATCATTCTTGTCTACTTGTCGTCCGCACCAGTTGATAAAAAGCTTCATCAGACCGAAGCTTACAAGCAGCGTCAGCACCATTGCTACGTCTAACATGTATATCCCTCCTCACGGTGCATATATTAGCACATACCGAAAAAAGACAAGATTAAGGAAAATGAAAAGGCATTAAGATTGCATAAAGACAGTGCAGCCATGCCTTGTATATATTGATAATTCTGTCTTTCAGGCATATATCTATCTTTATTTTCAGTCTTTTTCGACGATAATAAACGGAAAAACGATATTTTGCTCCGGATTTTATTCCGGAAAATGCTTAAGGATAGACAGCCTGCTTAACTGCAGCCTTCCTTCGGGGAAATCCATATAAAATAAAAACACCTGAAATTCCACTCAGCGAAACTTCAGGTGAATCGATTTATGTAAATATATCGCTTGCTGAGCCGTAAACGATCTCAGCTTCATCTGCATATGATCACGTCAGTCTGTCGAAAATCCTTCCTTCTATGGTTCTGATGTCCTCTGCCTTTATTTTCACACCATCCTCCATCACGATGGCTCTGTCGTATTCATCAACCTCCTTAACCCTTCCCCTGGATACTATATACTCTCCTCCTTCCTTCTTCTCATCGCTGATGAAATGTACTATTTCAACCTCTGGATGCTCATCTGCGGACATCCTTATGAGCGACAGCTTTCCCTCCAGATCTGACAGCATGTCCTCGTCATACTCTATCCTTCTCTGCGTGATCCTCCCTGCCTCCCTTATGGCATCGCCGTGGCCTGTAAGCGCAGCAAAGGGTGAAAACTGTGCAGCTCTCGCAGATATATCCATCGGCCTGTGACTAGAGGATCTGTGATGCGGCATGTTTATTATATCTTCATTTTTTATCCTGCTCATGCTTTATGACCTCCTATCTGTCTGTTGCGCTCCATGGCCGTTGCGCCTTCTTCCAGGCTCATGCCCTTTACCAAGGCATTTTTGCCGAACTTCTTTTTTACCCTGAGAACGGTCTCCTGAACTTTCCGCTCCCTTTCCTGTTCATCTTCAATTGACTCCCGTGAGATAGCTGCATCCCCCGATACCTTAAAAAGCCCATCGCCTCCCACGCTGTCAAATAGACTCAGCTGCTCAGCCATTTTCTCTGCTCCGACGCTGTCCTTTTTCACTATATGATTCGCCGATATGTTTATCCTGCGAACAAGAAGCCTTCTGTCAACTATGCTATCGTAAAGCCCCATGATACTTTTGCAGAGTTTTTTTGATGAGGAGGTCATGCATTCCATATTGACAGTTCCGTGTGCGTGCCGTGGAAGCCTGCGCCCGTAGGAATCAGTCCTCATTGGTCCCCTGTATTGGGCGGCAACTGCAGGATCGCTGAGGTTTGTAGCATCGTATCCCACCGTCAGAACCATCTGATCCGTCACCAGCTCCTTGTCTACCAGTTCCAACACCAGCGACTCCGCCATCTCGCACACCACAAGACGTGCCTTTTCCCATGAATACGGTTCCTGCAGCACCTGTCCGCAACCCATGCTCTCAGACGCCGGCCTGTATCCCTTAATATCTGCCATGCCGCACGGCTCCCAGCCCCATGCATGATCTATCAGAAGCTCGGCGTTTACTCCAAAGAGCCTGTAAAGCAGCTCCTCATTGTGGAAGTCCGCCGGCCCTCCTACAGAGCATCGTGCTATATCGCCCATGGTATACAGCCCGTTGTCATGGAGCTTGGCTGCATATCCCTTGCCCACTCTCCAGAAATCCGTTATAGGACGGTGATCCCACAAACGTCTGCGATAGCTCATTTCGTCCAGCTCCGCCACATGCACTCCGTCATCATCGACGGGAATGTGCTTGGCTACGATGTCCATCGCCACCTTTGCCAGATAGAGATTGGTCCCCACTCCCGCTGCGGCAGGGATGCCCGTTTCCTCTGTCACAGACTTGATCATCCTCCTTGCCAGCTCGCCTGCCGTCATCCCGTATGTGTCAAGATATCCTGTGGCATCTATGAACACCTCATCTATCGAGTACACATGTATATCATCCGGCGATATGTATTTCAGATATGTGCTGTATATCCTGGCGCTATAGTCGATATAGAGAGCCATCCTCGGCACCGCTGTTATATATGAAATGGAAAGGCTTCTGTCCTGCATCAGCTCCCGGCTGTCAATGGACTCTCCCGTAAAGAGCGTTCCGGGCGCTTTCCTGAGCCTGTCGTAATTTATCCTGCGGATCTTGCTGATCACCTCAAACAACCTCGGTCTTCCGGGGATGCCCAGAGACTTTAGAGAGGGTGACACAGCCAGACATATGGTCTTTTCGGTTCGGGAAGCATCTGCCACCACCAGATTGGTTGTCATGGGATTCAGTCTGCGCTCTACGCATTCGACTGATGCATAGAATGATTTCAAATCTATGGCTATATACTGTTTTGACACCGTCACCCCTCCTTTCCTTCGGCGATGCTGCAGCCTTCGCCCTTGTTTGCGAACATATGTTCTTTACGATTTAATAATATACCCTTTCATCAAAAAAATCAAATGAAATTTAATGTGAACAACAAAAAACCTGCACAGACACTTTCGTTTAAACGCCTGTACAGGGCTTTGCATTAAATGGAAATAGCTTGAGTTTACATGATTAAATTCAGTTCCTCCAACGTCCCTGCGGACAACGCCGGAATACGCCTGAAGCCTTCGGCTTATCTGGCTTCTGCAAATTCTATCGCTTCCTTTCCCGATATATGCTCAGGCTCCAGCACGAATATGCTCACCGCTTTCAGCTTGGAATTTATCTCATCCATGCTTCCTTCTCTGAAATCAGCGGAATATTTATCTACCAGCTTCAGCAGAGCGTCAGTCTTTTCCTCAGGATCATCCAGGAATTTTATTCTTCCGAACACTATAACGCTTCTGAAATAAGTAGTATATTCCTCAGGAACGATATGGTCTGTTTCTATTACCGTAAATGATGCTTTATCGTGCTTTTTCATAGCATCAAACTTATGCCCGACAGGCATCCCGTGAAAATACAGCTTTCCGTCTCTGTATGCATAGCTGATGGGAACTCCGTAAGGGTAGTCTCCGTCTCCCAGCACGCATAGCACCCCTGATGTCATCTTATCGAGGATCGCATCGCACTCCTCCTTTGGCAATATCTGCTTTTTGTTCCTTCTTATTTCTCTGAACTCCATCTTTTCCTCCTTTTATCAGTACTTTCTTATTCGTACCGGCTCTTTCCCCAGAACCTCTCTTCTGATGACAGCCCATACATCGTTTATGGTCTCCTTAAGCCTGATTATGTCGCTTCCCGTAAACCTGACTATCATCAGGCTGTCATCCAGCTTTCCGGCAGCGATGGAAATGTCGTCAGCCCTGAAGCTGTTGATCTTCTCCGGAAGACTGTCGCTGATATTGCGGCAATACACGTATACGGCTCCGTTGCTCAGATGACCCTCCATAAGCCCGAGGCTTTTCATCTCGGTCTTATCCGGCTCCATCCTGCTGCTGTCATAGAGCTTCAGCTCTCCGTCAACGTAGATTCGCGTCTTTGACCAGTACAGCCTGTAATCAAAGATCTCGTTTCTGGTGGTGCGGCCTGCCGTGACCATGTCTGTGGCGATGAGAACAGAATCCTTGTCAAGTATGAATTCATTCTCCTGATATGCTTCCGATTCTGCAAAAGGCACATTGTGCTCAGGCAGATATTCCAGCACCGCCCCCGGGCCCAGCACTACCTTGTTTATCACCTCGGCATGGCCTTCATCCATCTTATAGAACTTGGTGGTTGATGGGTTTGTGACCAGTGCCTTGGCCTCCTCCTCCAGCACTATCTCGGTATACAGCCTGTCGTGCTGCAGCACACCTCCGCTTGGATTCAGCATGTAAACAAATGCCGTTCCATCATTGTCCTGGTAATGCGTCCTCATTATCTGAAGGGGAAGCTTGTAATACTGTTCCGCCAGACCTGTGGTCCCGTCCTGTTTTTTCCTGAATACAAGGCGCAGTTCTCCTGTCGGTTTATCCATGTCTGAACTCCCTATTCTTCAAATAACATATCCTCTTTTACCCATTTTATGACCTCGTCAAGTCCCGTGCCGTCAAACAGGTTTGTAAACACGTAAGGCTTGTCGCCCCTCTGCGCCTTGGTATCTCTGTCCATCACTCCCAGATCGCTGTGAACATACGGCGCAATATCGATCTTGTTGATTACGAGAAGATCTGACTTGGTTATTCCCGGCCCGCCCTTTCTCGGTATCTTTTCACCTTCGCCAACGTCTATGACGAAGATGAGTCCGTCCACCAGCTCAGGGCTGAATGTTGCAGCCAGGTTATCTCCTCCGCTTTCTACGAATATTATATCAAGATCATCGAATCTTTCAAGGAGTATATCTATCGCATCCAGATTCATGGAGATATCCTCTCTTACAGCTGTATGAGGACATCCCCCCGTCTCAACTCCTATGATGTGATCTTCAGGCAGCGCCTGGGCTCTGTTCAGTATCAGAGCATCTTCCTTTGTGAATATATCATTGGTGACAACACCGATCTTGTACCGATCTCTGAGACTTTTACATAATTTTTCTATAAGTGCGGTTTTTCCGGAACCAACAGGTCCTCCAACGCCTATTCTGACAGGTCTTCTCATAGTGCTCCTCCTTAAATTTATGACATATAAAGTCTCGTTGGCAGATACTCGTGAAGTATTCCCGAAATGTCAAGTCCGGGACAAAAATTCGATATTTCATCCACCGGTGTTTCCAAAGACTTCATTACCGACTCTTCCATGGCCGGATACAGCTTCAGCAAAGCGCCCTGTGCCTGTGTGTTGCCCAGAGGTATGAGCTTAACGGCACTCTGCACCAATGCGTTCATGGTGCTGAAAACGAATGCTTCCACGCTTTCTTTCACGTCAAGTCCGAGCCTGCCGCATACCAGCCCGTATATTACCGGATACGATATGCCGCCGCTGCCGTAGAGATTTCTGATCTCACTAAGGCATTCATCGTCTATTATGTCGGATGTTATCCTCATAAAGGCCTTTCCCATCCTTATGCTCGATTCTCTGCCCTCTCTTGTGACCTTTACCGCACGGCTCAGCTCTTCCAGTTCTTTTATTTTTTCTATATCCCTGCATTGTGCCAGCCTGTGGCTTTCCGCAACCAGCGGTCCCTCGCATGCGGAGACGGTGGTTTCCATATATACCTCAGCAAATTCCATAAAGGTTTCTTCGTCCTTTACCTTTCCCTGAGATACATAAGTCTCAAGACCCCACGACTGACTGAATCCGCCGGAGGGAAAGGTCCCTCCGGCGAACTGCATCAGATATAGCAGATGATTATCATTCTTCATCGTTATGTTCCTCATGGTCATGTCCGTGATGATGGCTTCCGTGATGATGGTCATGATCGTGATGATGGCGACCATGGTCATGATGGTGCTCATGATCGTGGTTGTGCCCATGGCTGTGGCTATGAGCATGGCTGTGGCCGTGACCTCCCACCACCTGAGCCGCCTTTTCACCGTCCAGCTTAGCCATACACCTTACATAAGGTACACCTATGGCTTTTATCAGATTTTCCAGAATTGCGTCATAAGGGATCCTGATAAAATCGTCGTAGATATATGCCGGATGGTGCATGTTTCCTATGTTGAAGGCCGTCTTTGCCCATTGTCTGCCGCCCTCGGGTCTTATTTCAATGACATCTTCTTCAGGCATGTCGACAACTATCGCCTTATATTCGTCCCTGTACAGAACTGCCCCTTTAAAAAGCTTCTCACCCTGATCAAGAGACACAGCGAGCTTTTCACCGCCTTCCGTTTTCACCTTCTGGTGCGGCCTGCTTATATCATCGTGATCGAGTATAACCTTGTCTATGACAAGACCATCATCTGAAATGTCTTCAAATCTGCCTGCTATTTTTTCTATTATCATGTCGCTACCAACCTTTTATCTGAAATAATACTTGTGGTTCAGACATACTACTTCTTCAGGCTCGCATGTAATATGCTCTCCGTCAACGTATACCTTGTATGTTTCAGGATCTATTTCGATATTTGGCAGATAGTCATTTCTCACCATATCGGCCTTGGTGAGGTTTCTCGTATTCTTTATAGGCAGCAGCTTATGTTTTGAATTAGGCACCTTGTCTCCCAGACCTGCATCTATTGCCTGCTGCGTAACGAATATCTTGCTGTATCTGTTTAGAGCGCTGCCGCATGCCGAATACTGTTTTCTGTACAGCATAGGCTGAGCAACCTCTATGGCTGCGTTGACATCTCCGGATGAGGAATATGCCACCTGTCCGCATTTGAATACCAACCATGGCTTTGCTCCGAAGAATGCAGGATCCCATACGCAGAAATCAGCAAGTCTTCCAGGAAGCAGCGATCCTACATAGTCATCTATTCCGAATACCTTTGCGGCATTTATCGTATATTTGGCCATGTATCTGAGGATTCTCTCGTTATCGTTGTCTCCAGTTTCTTCAGGCAGCGGACCTCTCTGCTTCTTCATCTTCGAAGCCATCTGCCATGTTCTCAGTATGGTCTCACCAACTCTTCCCATACCCTGTGAGTCGGAACCGTGTATGGAAATGGCGCCCATATCGTGAAGCACGTCTTCTGCCGCAATGGTCTCGCCTCTTACTCTTGAATCTGCAAAGGCAACATCCTCAGGAACCTTAGGGTTCAGGTGATGTACTGCCATTATCATATCCAGATGTTCCGCAATGGTGTTTACCGTATACGGATTGGTGCAGTTGGTGGATGAAGGGATTACATTAGGCTCTCCAACAACCTTCATGATGTCGGGAGCGTGTCCTCCGCCGGCACCTTCCGAATGGTATGTATGTATGGTTCTTCCTTCGAAGGCTCCTATGGTCGTTTCAACAAAGCCGCCTTCATTTAAAGTATCTGTATGGATCTGTACCTGGAAGCCCATTTCATCTGCCACCTCAAGGCACGATCTTATTACCTGAGGAGTCGCTCCGAAGTCCTCATGTATCTTCATTCCTATGGCGCCGTTGAGAGCCTGCTCAACTATCGCCTCAGGAAGAGCCGAGTTTCCTCTGCCGAGGAAGCCTGCATTTACAGGCAGCTCCTCGTGGGCCTCTATCATCATCAGCAGATGCTCAGGTCCCGGAGTCTCAACGCTGGTAGTCTTGGCACCGGAGCCTCCCCCAAGCATAGTCGTAAGACCGTTGCTCATGGCTTCCCACGCCTGTGCAGGCGATTCGAAGTGAACATGCACATCTATTCCGCCCGGAGTAATCACAAGGCCTTCCGCAGAAACAACCTCTGTGGCGCAGCCTATTATCAGGCCCGGCGTTATATTCATTGTATCAGGGTTTCCTGCCTTACCTACTCCTACGACCACTCCATCCTTGATGCCGATATCTCCCTTTACGATACCGATCATCGGGTCAATTATAACAGCATTGGTGACGCATACATCCAGAACACCGTCTTCGGTCGTTTTGCCTGCCATGTTTCCCATTCCGTCTCTGTCGGTCTTACCGCCGCCGAACAGGATCTCGTCTCCGTAGCAGTCCGCTGCATAATCTTTTTCTATCTCAGCAATAAGCCCGGTGTCTGCAAGATGTATCTTATCTCCTACCGTAGGCCCGAACATATCGCAATATTCCTGTCTGGATAACTTTACTGCCATATTACTCACACTCCTTCAATATGGCGGTCATTTTTTCAATGGCTGCCTTTTTCACCTCAGGATCATGTACGTTTCCCATGGTGACTCCCATAAATCCGTAAAGATTCTCATCTCCCTTGTACGGTACCAGTGTCACCTTTTTTTCTTCGCCCGGTTCAAATCTTATGGCTGTGCCGGCCGGAATGTCGAGCCTGTATCCAAAAGCCTTTTCCCTGTCAAATTTCAACGCTGTGTTAGCCTCAAAGAAATGATAGTGAGAGCATACCTGTATGGTTCTGTCTCCTGAATTGCTGACTACTACTTCCGTAGTCTCCAGACCTTCGTTGATAATGATGGGGTCATCTGCGAATATTATCTGTCCGATCTTGTATTTCATGACAACCTCCTTAATAATTCATCGTTATCAGCTCCGATACCGGAACTGCTTCTTCTCTTTTTTCAAGTCTTATAGGATCCTGGATGGAAACCAGCTTGTTTCCGTCAGGAAGCATTACCTCCAGCTGTATAATAGGCATGAGCGCCGGGGTTCCTTCCATTACATCCTCTTCGGTTATTATCTTGGAGCCTATTTCTATCAGCTCTGAAATGGAATTCTTTCCTTCCCTTGCTCTCTCGAGGACTTCGTCGCATATAATTGACATAGCCTCTATATAATTGAGCTTAACGCCTCTTTTCCATCTTCTTCTGGATACCTCTGCCAGATTGAACATGATAAGACGTTCCTGCTCCTTTAACGTGAGCTTCATATGTTTACCTCCCGTCTCCTATTCTATTCCTAACCGTTTCATTTTTCTGTAAAGCGACGGTCTTGCGATATTAAGGTATTCAGCCGCCTTGCTCTTGTTGTTGCCGAAATGCTTCAATACCTTTATTATAACTTCCTTTTCAGCATCGTCTCTCGCCGCGTCTATGAGCCTTTCGCCGCTCACCATCGATAAGTCAGGCAGCTTTATGTTTAACGCCTCCTGACCCCCGTCCAACTGAAAATCCTCTTCGTGGATCACGTTGCCGGTAGTGAAGTTCATCGCTCTTTCGATGCTGTTTCTCAGTTCTCTGACATTGCCGTGCCAGATTTGCCTTTTCAACATTTCCATGGCTTCCCTGTCGATCTCATTCACCGACTTGCCCAGCTGTGCATTGAGCTCGTCTATGATGTATCTTGATATGCTTTCTATATCCTCTATCCTGTCCCTGAGAGGAGGCACATACAGGCTTATGACGTTGAGCCTGTAATATAGGTCGCTTCTGAACCTTCCCTCTCTGACAAGATCTTCGAGATTTTCGTTGGAAGCCGCTATTATGCGTACATCGACAGGCACCGGCTCGTCGCCGCCTATCCTGTCGATTTCCTTTTCCTGAAGCGCTCTCAGAAACTTGGGCTGCACCGACAGCGGAAGCTGGTTTATTTCATCTATGAACAGCGTTCCTCCGTCGGCAAGCTCGAACTTGCCCTTTCGACCTTCCCTGTTGGCGCCTGTAAAAGCCCCGCCCTCGTATCCGAAAAGCTCGGATTCGATGAGGCTTTCCGGAAACGAAGACGCATTGACTTTAATGAATCTCTCCTGTCTGCGGCTGCTCAGGTTATGTATGGCATGAGCCACCAGCTCCTTGCCTGTGCCTGTTTCACCGGTTATCATCACTGTAGACGACGTCTTCGCCGTGGATATTATCTTTTCCTTCAGCTCCGTCATCAGCTTAGATGAACCAACCAGGTTATTTATGGTATACTTTGTTCCCTCAAAGGTAGTCAGCTCTCCGGCCATCTGTTTAAGCTCCTTATCGAGAAATTCCTTGTAGCTGTCTGAAAACTCGTACAACCATTCCGAATGCTGTATCATATCATATTCGGCAAGACCTACCTTGCTGCCGTCTTCATCGTAAAGGGGAACGTGCATGGAGATACCGATGCCCAGGAACGAATTGTAAAAGACAACGTTGGGTTCATCCTTTTCGAGCCCTTCTATCATCTTGGTTTCAGGAAAGACGTCCTTAACGTGCTTCCCCAGGAAATCCTCCTTTCGTACCTGAAAATACTCGGCGCATTGATCGTTTATATAGAATACAATACCCTCCATGTCTATCATCATAAGTCCAGGTATCTGATTAAAAAATCTCTCCAGCTTTTCACAATCTATCCTGTCCATTACCTATTCCCCTCGTTGCATTATATTTTTATTACTATAGAACAAAACCGAATATCAGGTACAGAACAATGGTAACGATAATAGGTGGAACTACCATTGGCAGACCTGTCTTGAGGAAGTCGTTGTTGCGGATCTGTGAAAGGTTACATGAAAGTGTAACTGAATCACCGAAGAAGCAGGTTGAGCTTCCTGCTGCAGCACCGGCAATTACGGCTCCTATCGTAAGGTACATGTTGGCGTCAAGAGCTTCTGCCAGAGGAAGCATGATCGGGAAGCATACAGCTGCCATTCCCCAGAAGCTTCCTGTAACAAAGCCCAGAATCATCATTATAACGAATGCTATAACAGGCAGAGTTCCTCCGTTGATGATGTCTACAACGCTGTTTACAACGTAAGGTGCAAGACCCAGTTCATCGTTGCAGTTCTGCAGTACGAATGCACTGATTACGATGGCTGTTACAACGAACATTTCTTCGAAGCCTCTGAATATGGCGTCGAATGCCTCTCCTGCCTTTATCAGCTTCTGCGGTATGTAGAGAACGTAGCAGAGTACGATTCCGACGATGAGCCCGTACATCAGCTCCTGAGTGATGAGAGTAACCACGATGAGGCATACCATAGGAACCAGGAAGTTCCAGATGCTGGTAGGCTCTTTTTCTTCTTCCTCTTCATGCTCTGCAGCCAGATCAGCCGGCAGAACCATGCCTTCCTGTTCTGCGCGAAGCTCAGCCTTCTTCATGTTTCCGAAAGGCTTAACGATCCTGAACTGATACAGCAATACGAACAACAGCAGAACCCATGCAAACAATGTGAACGGCAGTGCTTTTACGATCCATCCCAGACCTTCTCCTGCTTCGAGCCCCAGTGACATCTCAACCTGTCCGCTCATGAATACTCCCCAGAGGGAAAGCGGTACCAGTACGCAGATAGCACAGGCAACACTGTTGATAGAAAAAGCGAACATTTCTCTTGACATTTTGTTCTTGTCAGCTATTGCTCTGTTGGATACACCTGCCGCCAATACGCTGAAATAATTATCCAAGAAGAAAATGATTCCCATGATCCATGTCAAAAATCCCGCCTTCTTTTTATTGTTGGCAAATTTGAGACCAAGCTTTGTGAATCCGGACACTGCATTGGCTTTATCCAGCATATGGATAAAGATGCCGAACAAACCGAATATTACAACGTAATATGC
>CAUDEQ010000035.1 GCA_958448635.1 uncultured Bacillota bacterium
GCTCGCGGAGTTCCTTGACGATCGCTGCTTTTTCGCCTTGAATCGCGCAGCTTCCCTGTATGGCTCATATACGTATCCATCTTCGCATTCGGAAACTGTGCATTCTGGACGCTTTACTATTCGATGATGTATGACATCAGTGAGGTCGATGAATTCAAGACCGGCAACAGAAGAGAGGGCGTTATATCCGCCATGATGTCGTTTTTCCAGAAGCTGGGAGCTGCTCTTGCCACATGGATAATGGGAGTCCTTCTCAGCGCAAGCGGCTACGATGGCACCGCCCTCGTTCAGCCTGAGTCCGCAATGAGCATGATAAACTTCATAGTTACTCTTATTCCTGCATCTCTGGCCATAATAGCAGGCCTGATCAGCATAGCTTATCCTATAACGGGAAAGAGATTCGATGCGCTTATGGTGGCTCTCAAGGCCAAGAGAGAAGGTAAGGAATATACAACCGAAGGCTTTGAAAAATTGCTTTAATATTGACACGTATTTTACAGAAAGAGGTTAGACAATGAGTAGATTTTTAAATGTAGGTATAATACAGATGCCATGCAGCCATGATACTGCTGAAAATTTAGCTTGTATAGAGGAAATGACAGAAAGGCTCATGTACAATCATCACAAACCTGATCTGGTGGTTGGCGTCGAATGCATGGAAGCATTCACTCCGGACACAATCCCCGGAGCAATGTCGGATTTTTTCGCTTCTATAGCAAAGAAGCACCATATCTATTTCATACCCGGCAGCATGTATGAAATTCATGAAAGCCTGCCGGACGGCAAGTTCTATAACACGGCTCCTGTATATAATCCTGACGGAGAACTTATCGGAAAGTACAGCAAAATGGCTCCCTGGAGACCCGGCGAGGATGCAGCCGTACCGGGAAAAGAATATCTCGTATTCGATATCCCCGAAAAGAAAACAAAGGTTGGAGTTCAGATATGCTATGATATGAATTTCCCTGAAATATCGAGAAACGAAACTCTCATGGGTGCGGAGGTTCTTGTTAAGCTTACCTTGGATCCGCAGGAGCTGTTTAAATTAAATGAGCACTATCATTACGTAAGAGCTCTGGAAAACCAGGCCTATCTGGTATGCACCAACGCCACGGGCTTTTTTGGAGGAAATCACCTGTACGGACATTCACAGGTAATATCTCCTGAAGGCAACTGCATATGGGAAGCAGGTGAGGATCCTACCATATGTACGGTAACTCTTGATCTGGACCTTGTGGACAGATGCAGGAAATACGGCACATTATTCATGGATCATTATATGAGACATCTTTATGAGTATAACTTCCCTATGCCTTACGCCGATGATTTCAGAAAAGCTCCCCTCTATGAGCAGCTGGGTGTGGGCGCAGCTCCGGGAAATCCTGATGAATATGAAAAGAATGTCGCTGAAATTCTTGCTCCTATAGGAAAAAGAGCTGAAGAATCCATGGATGTGGAGAAATGGCAGAAAAACCTGGAGCAATTCCTTGCAGAAAAAAAAACAAATAGAAGGCATATCTGATATTTAGCACTGAAAAGCCCGTATCTTTAAAATGGATACGGGCTTTTGCTCTGATATATTTAATATAGAATGTATGATATTTCAACAAAATCCGCCGATTAAACGGGTTCGGCTTAACCTGCTTCGTTATACTCCTCTGTATTCCGATTTCAGCATTTCTATTTCCCGGGCATATCCGTCCAGCTCATTGGGAGTTTCCAAAATGCATGGAAGCTCTCTGAGAGCAGGATGGCTTATAAAGCTCGCAATGGCATCCATTCCCAGGTGCCCCTCGCCAATCCTGGCATGCCTGTCCTTATGGGCGCCCAGGGGATTCATGCTGTCGTTGATGTGAAGGGCATGAAGCCTTTCTAGTCCGACGATATCGTCGAACTCCTGCAGCACTCCCTCCAGGTCGTTGACTATATCGTATCCGGCATCGCTGACATGACATGTATCCATGCAGACTCCTATCTTGTCTTTTTCTCTTACGCCGTCTATTATGGCCTTCAGCTCCTCGAAGCGTCCGCCGATCTCGCTTCCCTTTCCCGCCATGGTCTCCAACAGGACCGTAGTGGACTGATCCGGAAGTATTATTTTATTAAGTACACCCACTATGAGCTCTATGCCTTTTTCAACTCCCTGACCCACATGACTGCCCGGGTGGAAATTATAATAATTACCGGGCAGATATTCCATTCTCTTCAGATCGTCCTCCATCACCATGAAGGCAAAATCCCTAACCTTTTCATTGGCCGAGCATGGATTGAGCGTGTACGGAGCATGGGCCACCAGCTTTCCAAAGCCTGCACTTTGCGACATGTCGAGGAATCTCTCAACGTCATGGGAATCGATGTCCTTGGCCTTGCCGCCTCTCGGATTTCTTGTAAAGAACTGAAAGGTGTTGGCTCCGATGCCAATGGCTTCCTTTCCCATATTTTCAAAGCCTTTTGATGAAGACAGATGACATCCTATGTACAGCATCACTTAGTTCTCCTTTTGTTATTATGTCCTATATACAGAATACCGCAGATTACGATGGTACACGGTACAGTAAGGAGTATGGCAAGGCTTCCCACAACTGCCTGAAGAAGCTCCACCACTATTACCTCTCTGCTGAGAAGATCCAGAGAAGAAGCCGTATATGTAAGCAGAATCATAATACATGAAAGTGAGCTTCCAATATACGCCAGAACCAGGGTATTTGCCATGGTTCCCATAATATCCCTGCCTATGCTGAAGCCGCTTTTACATAGCTTTCCGAAGGTCATGTCCGGCACCTGCTCGCTCAACTCATACAGTGATGAGGACAAATCCATCGCCACGTCCATAATGGCGCCCACTGCACCGATGGTTATCGCCGCAAAGATGATAGCGGTCAAATCTATAGGCGTCTCCGTATTAAGAAGCGTCAGATAATAAGAATGCTCGTCAACATATCCCGTAAGCCCCAGCACCTCGCTCATTATGGCCGTTCCCAGGGCAGCAATAACTGTTCCGGATATACATCCTATTATAGTCGCTATTGTCTTCTTGCTTATGCTGTTTATAAGTATCAGCGTCATTACTATGGTGAACACACATGTTACACACGACCATAGATAAGCATTGTACCCCGACATTACAGCGGGAACGAAAACAAAGAAAACAAAGCAGAATGTGAATACCAGCGATAGCAGCGTATTGACGCCCTTCCATCGTCCTATCAGCAGTATGATCACAACGAATATCCCGATTAGGATCAGGATCTTATCAAACCTGTAGTAATCGCTGAACTGCCACATTCCATCCATATTTGTAGCACCCTCAGCGCGAATCAGTATGATCTTATCTCCCGGTTCTACTACCTTGACATACTGACTGCCGGCATACATTCCATCTATGGTCTGCAGGGCTTCAACCTCCTTGCCGGCGTCCTCTCCCGACTTAATTTCGCATTTGAATGCCACCACTGTATTCTCGTACGAAGTGTTCCCTCCAAGCTCCAATGTGTCCGAGGCCTGGTCGAGAACCTGAGTGACAGTAGCTCTTGTAACCTCAGAGTCGGAATTTGTAAAAATTTGCGCCTCTCCCATTACAGCGCGGTTTCCAACGAGTATCGCTGTAATCGACAGCAGCATCGTAACTACCCATATTATCGCTTTCTTTACGTCAAACTTACTATTTCGCCGTCTCATCTAAAAGTCTATGTTCCTTCCTAATTGTCTGATAAAATGGACCCGCCGCAGAATATCGTGTCTATTCCACAGGTGCGAAATCCTCTGCGCCTCTGCCGCACAGAGGGCATTTGAAGTCCGCCGGAAGGCTGTCTCCCTCGTAAACGTATCCGCACAGTTTACATTCGAACTTCTTGATCGCCGAGCCGCCTGCTTCTTCCTGCTGCGATGGCGTCTCTGCCACCTTGTTTTCCGACAGCTCTGCAGCCAATGATTTTATCTGCTCAATGTTATCATCTGTAAGTGATGATTTTATGGTGATATTGTTTTCTGCCATAGCCAGGTCCTTCGACTCCTCCAGCATCACTTTCATCTTTTTCATCGCCATAGGGCCCCATGTTCCGTTTTCGATGAAGGCAACAGTCCTGTTCTGGAAGCTCCTTTCCGTGAGGTGATCGATGAACTGCTTCATGAACGGGAACATTCCCCCGTTGTATGTCGTGGTTGCCAGCACCAGTCTGTCGTATCTGAAGGCGTCCTCAACAGCCTCGGACCAGTCGCATCTTGCCAGGTCGTTTATCACCACATTCTCCACTCCTGCCGCTTTTAACTCATCTGCCAGAAGCTCTACTGCTTTTTTAGTATTACCGTAAACCGACGTATAGCATATGCACACGCCCTCCGTCTCAGGTCTGTATCCCGACCACGTGTCGTAGAGATCGATGTAGTATTGCAGATCCTTATCCAGGACAGGACCGTGGAGAGGACAAATCTTCTCTACCTCCAGCTGAGCCAGCTGCTTGAGTATGGCCTGCACCTGCGCACCGTACTTGCCGACTATTCCGATATAGTATCTTCTTGCTTCGCATGCCCAGTCGTCCTCCACATCGAGAGCGCCGAATTTACCGAAGGCATCCGCCGAGAAGAACACCTTTTCCGATGCTTCATAAGTCATCATCACCTCAGGCCAGTGAACCATCGGCGCCATGAAGAATGTAAGCTGATGCGTTCCCAGAGAAAGCGTATCTCCACCGGATACCTCCTGCTTGTTGGCGATCTCCATATCAGGGAAAAACTGTCCTATCATGTTGAAGGTCTTCTTATTTCCCACAACTGTAGTGTCAGGATATTCTTCAACAAAGGCTCTGATGGAGGCCGAATGGTCCGGCTCCATATGCTGTATCACCAGATAATCCGGCTTTCTTCCGTCCATGGCTTCTCGCAGCTTAGCCATCCATTCTCCCGTCTTGCTCTTATCTATAGTATCGAATACGACTGTTTTTTCATCCAGGATAACATATGAATTATACGCCATGCCGTCAGGCACATCGTACTGCCCCTCAAACATATCGATATCATGGTCATTGGCACCGATATAAATTATGGAATCCGTTATTTTCTCAAGCATATTTCTTACCTCCTTATATTCTCTATGCTCTCATCTATTCCTTTTCATCCTTGCCGAGATGCATAGCCGCACAGTCTCCGGCTTCTCCCAGCAGGACTTCAACGCCGTGCTTTATAGGTTTTATAACTGCCTCCAGACATTCCGTCGCCGCCTTACGGCTGCCCGGCAGATTTATTATCAGCGTGTGATTTCTAAGGCCTGCCGCTGCTCTGGAAAGCATTCCCATAGGTGTTATCTTCATGCTTTCGGTTCTCATGGCCTCCGGTATTCCCCGTACCTCACGATCCACCACCGCCAGAGTCGCTTCAGGCGTCACGTCTCTCATGGAAAAGCCGGTACCGCCGCACGTCACTACCAATACTACGCCCAGCTCATCGGCACACTTGATCAGCTCGGCCTTTATCATTTCCATATCGTCCGGGATCAACGTCCTGTACTCTGTTTCCCATCCGTTTTCCTTCAGTATCTCCACAATGGCATCGCCCGCCGTATCCTCTCGCAGTCCCTTTGAGCCCTTGTCGCTCATCGTTATCAGCGCCGCCCTATATCTCATATATCTTCTCTCCTCCAATCTCCACTTTTTCCTCCGACCTTGCGAAGAAGGCGGATTTCATCTATCACCATGTCCTTCTGGACTGCCTTGCACATGTCGTAGATCGTAAGAGCCGCCGCAGAAACTGCCGTGAGAGCTTCCATCTCCACGCCGGTAACGCCTCTGCATCTGACCTCTGCCATTATCTCCACGGCATGAGCAGCCTCGTCCATATTGAACTTTATATCTATTCCCGTCAGCATCAAAGGGTGACACATCGGTATTATCTCAGAGGTCCTCTTGGCAGCCATTATTCCCGCAATCTGGGCCGTACCCAGAACATCACCTTTTTTCATGCCGCCGCTCTTTATCATTTCGAAGGTTTCAGCATTGACCAATACACGTCCCGCCGCCACGGCAGCTCTGACGGTCTCGCTTTTGCTTCCCACGTCCACCATCTTCGCTCTGCCTTCCTCATTGAAATGTGTAAAATCAGCCATACTATCCTCCTATACGATTCATATCCCTTCCGGCTCTGCTGGGGTTCTCCGCATCCATAAGATCACGCATCTGCGGCTTGTCCAGAATGGCCTGCTTCATCACAGCCGCCATCTCATCCTCAGCAAGTCCTCTTATTGATATCTCTCCGTCCAGATGAAGACACGGCTTAAGCATTCCGTCAGCCGTGAGCCTTATTTTGTTGCAGCCGCTGCAGAAGCTGCAGCTTATGGGTCTTATCAGCCCCACTCTGCCCTTTGCACCCGGAAGCCTGTACATGGATGCCACTCCGTCGATCACCTCCAGAGCCTCAAGCTCCGGCACCTTCTCAAGCACCGTTTCACAGCTTATGAAACTCACCTTGTCAAGAGCTATCCCTCCGCCTATAGGCATCAGCTCGATAAATCTCACTTCCAGCTCTCTTTCCCTCGTCATCTCAACGAAGTCTGCTATCTCATCATCATTGAAGCCGCCCATAAGCACGACATTCAGCTTTATCTTTTCAAACCCCGCCTCGAAAGCCGCCTCTATACCGTCCAGCGCATCCTTCAGCTCACCGCGTCTTGTGATATAGGCGAATTTCTCCGGGTCAAGTGTATCAAGGCTTATATTTATTCTGCCCACGCCTGCCTCTCTGAGGGGCATTGCGAATTCCCTGAGAAGCGTTCCGTTGGTGGTTATGCAAAGCTCTTCCACTCCTTCGATATCGGCTATCTCTCTGCAAAGGCGCACTATCCCTCTTTTCACCAGAGGTTCACCTCCGGTAATCCTTATTTTTCTTATGCCCAGAGATACCGCAGCTCTGGCAGCTGCAAGCGTCTCCTCTGCAGTCATCATTTCGTCGTGGGATCTCTTCTCGATGCCCTCCTCAGGCATGCAGTATCTGCATCTGAGATTGCACAGTTCCGTTACGGATATGCGTATATAATTTATGTCTCGTCCGTAATTGTCTATCATAACGATATTTCTCCCATCATACCTATTCATTATATCAGAACTGCAGTATTGCAGCCAATAGTCAGTTTTAATTCTTTATACTTATTTATATTAATTTTACCACGTCTTCTCTTGACTTTGTTGCGCACCGGAGACATAATCTATCTATAGTTTTAATGAAACGGATTGCAGCTCATGAATGATAAGAAAAAGCGCCCCTGCGTGTACATGCTCCTATGCAAGGACGGCACTCTGTACACAGGCTGGACCAACGATTTTGAAAAACGCATAGAAGCACATAACAGCGGAAAAGGCGCAAAATATACGCGCGGCAGAGGCCCTGTTACGCCGGTATACATGGAACTTATGGAGGATCATTCCGCTGCCGCCAAAAGAGAAGCGGCAATAAAAAAGCTCCCTCTCAAGAAGAAGCTGCTATTACTGGATTCACCGCTGAACGCTCTGCTTTCTCATAAGTGATCTGCCGCCGTAATCAATTGAATACACAGAAAAAACGACAGCTTATTGGGCTGTCGTTTTTCCGTATTTGCGTTTTTCGTAATATATTATCCGATAATCTTGTAGGCTTCATCTCATCAGTCTTTTCCCGCCTGTTTTTTCAACATCTTCTGCACCGACTCCTTGGATGTTCCAAATGAATCAGGATTATTTCCGAATTTCTTGGTGAAGGACTCTGCACTCACCGATGCAGTTGCGTCATTTTTGCTGCCGTTTGAAGCCAGTACCGTGTATGACCACTGAACCTTGTCGACCTGAGGTATAAGAACCAGCATCTGCTGTGCATATTTCTTCATGTTCCGGTTAAATGTCTTCTTATCCGACTGCTGTACCGGAGTTTTCACCGTAAGCTTCAGCGCCTGAACTTCATTGTCGGGCGATATCTCAACAGCATATTCTCCTATAGCCTCCTCAAGATCCATGGCTTCGAACAGCTCCACGACCTTTGCCGTATCGTTTATGTCAGCCACGCCGGCGGAAAACAACCTTGCCGCACAGCGTGATGAATCGTCTATCTTCACTGCCTTCACGTCAACCGTATTGACAGAGCTTTTAGCTTCCGAAACATTGTGGCCCAGTCCCGTTGTCACTATGAGCACCGCTGCCATTATGATAACTGCGGCTCCAAACACCGAAAGCATGTACCATATAGTCTTCCTGCTGCTTATTTCTCTACTGAACATCAGCGTCGCCACCTTTCTTCAATATCATTATCATTTATAACACCTTTTTATGAAGAAACTGTGACAGCTGTGGGTCAGTTTTCTAAAACAACAGGTCGCAGCATTTACATTATATGGAATTTATTTTGCGAACTGGCTGTTGTACAGCTTTTCGTAAATGCCTCCCTGAGCCAGCAGACTTTCATGCGTACCCTGCTCAATTATGTCGCCGTGATCCATCACCAGTATGTGATCGGCATCCCTGATGGTGGACAACCTGTGAGCTATGATGAAGCTGGTCCTGCCCTGCATCAGATTTGACATGGCCTTTTGTATCAGGGTTTCGGTTCTCGTATCTACGGAGCTTGTCGCCTCATCGAGTATGAGTATCGGCGCATCTGCCAGGAATGCTCTGGCAATGGTGATGAGCTGCTTCTGCCCCTGCGATATGTTGGAGGCCTCCTCGTTTATTTCCATATCGTAGCCCTTCGGCTGAGTTCTGATGAAGTGGTCTATGTGAGCAGCCTTAGCCGCTTCCTCCACCTGGCTGTCGGTAGCTTTACTGCTGCCGTATCTGATATTCTCTCTCACCGTATCGTTATACAGCCATGTATCCTGAAGCACCATTGCAAACAGCTCCCTGAGGTTTTCTCTGCTCAGATCCGTGATATCCGTATCGTCTATGGTTATCCTGCCGCCGTCCAGCTCGTAGAATCTCATCAGAAGCTTCACTATGGTGGTCTTCCCTGCACCTGTATGGCCTACGATGGCAACTCTCTGCCCCGGCTTCGCATCAAAAGTGAAGTTGTTGATGACAGGCTCACCCTCCTTATATCCAAAGCTGACATTCTCAAAAGAAACGTGCCCCTTTGCATCTGCCGCATCTATATGAGCTGCCGGTTCCTTGTCAAGGTCTTTTTCCTCTTCCTCATCTATCAACTCGAAGATACGCTCTGCCGCAGCAGCTGCCGACTGGAACTGATTGATGATGCTTGCCAGCTGCGAAACAGGCTGATTGAAATTCCTGACGTACTGTATGAACGCCTGTATATCGCCGATGGATACTCTGCCGTTTATGGCCAGAAATCCGCCCAGCAGACAGACAACCACGTAGGAAAGGTTTCCTATGAGAACGGTGGCCGGCTGCATTATACCCGATATGAACTGTGATTTCCATGCCGCCTCGCAGAGGCCGTCATTGTACTCGTCAAATGTTTTTTCGGATTCATCCTCTCTGTTGAATGCCTTTATTATCTCGTGGCCTGCGTACATCTCCTCCACGTGTCCGTTCACCAGTCCCAGATACTTCTGCTGGTTGCGGAAATGTCGCTGTGACTTCGACACCACCAGCTTGATGACCAGCATTGACAGCGGTATGCTGACAAGAGCAGCCAGAGTCATCACCACGTTTATCCTCAGCATCATTATCAGCGTTCCCGCCACGGTGGCCACGCTGCTTATGGCCATGGTAAGGCTGTTGCTCAGCGTCTGGTTTACCGTCTCTATATCGTTTACCATACGGCTCTGAAACTCACCGTGGGTCTTGCTGTCAAAATATTTCAGCGGAAGCCTATCCAGCTTCACGCTCATTTCATTACGAAGAGTATATATTACCTTCTGCGATACATCCGCCATTATCCAACCCTGGAACGTACCGAAGGCGAGGCTCAGAAGATACATCGCCAACAAGGCCATCAGTATATTAAGAAGACCTCCAAAGTCTACTCCCGTGGCCGCCATTATCCCCTCCACCACCTTGTCGGTGGCAGCTCCCAGCACTGTAGGAGATATTATCGTAAAGACCGTACTGAGTACGGCAAACAGAAATACCATGGCCACCCTGAACTTGTAAGGAGCCAGATATGAAAACAACGTTTTCATGGTCTTTCCGAAATTTTTCGCTTTCTCGGCGGGCATGGCAGCGCCATGGCCGGCCGGTCCTCCTTTACGTCCTGCCATCAGCTTCGCCCCCTTTCAAGCTCTTCCTCGCTGAGCTGCGACAAGGCTATTTCCTTATATATCCCGCAGCTTTCCATAAGCTGTTCATGAGTGCCCTTGCCCACCAGATGACCGTCATCCATGACAAGAATCTGATCGGCATCCATGATGGTGTTTATTCTCTGGGCAACTATTATTATCGTGCTTTCGCCGACCTTTTCCCTCAGTGCCTCCCTCAGAGCCTTATCCGTCTTGAAGTCCAGCGCCGAAAAACTGTCGTCAAAAATGTATATCTTTGGCTGCTTTATCAGAGCTCTGGCTATGGAAAGTCTCTGCTTCTGACCTCCCGATACGCTGCTGCCGCCCTGTGCTACCTCTTCATCAAAGCCCTTTTCCTTCTCCTCCACGAAGCCTTTGGCCTGAGCGGTTTCCACTGCCCTGAGCATATCCTCCGCATCGGCATCATCCTTGCCGTATCTCAGATTGCTGGCTATAGTTCCGGAAAACAGCACACCCTTCTGAGGAACGTATCCTATCTGCTCTCTCAGATCGTGCTGCCTGATTTTTTTCACGTCTGTGCCGTCGATCAGAACGCTGCCCTCCGTAGCGTCATAAAATCTCGGTATCAGCTTTATAAGACTGGATTTGCCGCTTCCCGTTCCGCCTATTATCGCCGTAGTCTTTCCCGGCTCTGCCGTAAAGCTTATGTTTTCAAGAGTCTTTTCCTGAGCGTCAGGGTATGCAAAGCTCACGTTGACGAAGTCCACCCTTCCCTTTGGAGTCTTCAGCTCTTCAGGCTCCTTAGGGTCCGTGATGGAAGGCTCTACCGCAAGTACACTGCCTATTCTCCTGGCTGATACTGCTGCCCTTGGCACCATTATGAACATCATCGTAACGAACAGGAACGACATTATCACATGCATCGCATATTGCAGATATGCGAGCATGTCGCCTATCATCAGGTTGTCTGCTTCTATGAGATGCGCACCTGCCCATATTATAAGTATTCCCACTGCGTTCATCACGAACATAAGAGATGGCATCATGAATGACATCGCCTTGTTGACGAACAGATTCAGCTTCGTAAGAGAAGCATTGGCGTCGTCAAATCTGTCCTGCTCAAGCTTTTCCGTCGTAAACGCCCTTATTACCAACATTCCCGACAGCCTCTCCTTCATTATCAGGTTGAGCCTGTCCAGCTTTTTTTGCAGCACCTCAAACTTAGGCAGCACCATGAGAAATGCCGTTGCCATGATGATGATTATCGCCAGCAGTGCCAGTCCCACTGTCCATGAAAGATCCACGCTCGTACTCAGCGCTCTCACCAACGCACCTATACCCATTATCGGGGCAAAAATCGCCAGACGAAGCAGCATCACCGTTGTCTGCTGTACAGTCTGTATGTCGTTGGTGGAACGTGTTATCAGCGATGCCGTGGAAAAGCTCTCCAGCTCTGCCGCCGAAAAGTTGGTCACCTTGCAGAAGAGCGCACGTCTGATGTCTCTCGATGACTTGGCTGCCGTTCTGGCAGCCAGAAAGCTTCCGCCCATGGCGAATATCATCGTTCCTGCCGATATCCCCAGCATGATTATGCCCGTCGTCCAGATATACGCCATGTCTCCCTTCACTATTCCGAAGTCGATTATGTTTGCCATATACCCCGGCAGCGCCAGCTCGCACATCGCCTGTCCGAAAAGAAACAGGATTATAAGTATTATGTGCGGGATATACGGCTTGTAATATTTCAATACCATTTTCATATACATTACCCCTTCCCGGTATCATATCAGGCAATCTGCAGCCTCAGAGGCTTTCAGGCAGATTATACCGTAACTTTTATTTTATTCCTAAAGCCAAGGATTGGCAACATGTCTGCCTGCATTTCACACAACTTTCATACTGACGCCAAAGACCTGCCATATTCGCCCATGGTTAACAATCGGCTTTTTATAGTTGACAATCCTTTTGCCATGGATTACAATCAATTAGCGTAAATAACAATATTATTCAAAAGGAGAACACAATGTCTGTAAAGGAAGCTGTTTTATCTTCACTTATAAAAAACGCCGGCTCCTTCATCTCCGGTGAGGAGCTTTCCAACTCTATGGATGTTTCCAGGACAGCCATATGGAAGGCAATCAAGGCACTGAAAGACGAGGGTCATATTATCGAGGCGGTGACCAACAAGGGCTACATGCTGGTCAGCACCAGCGACCTTGTTACGGAAACCTCTCTCAGGGAAGCCCTGCCGGATAAATACAAGGGCAACTGCATACAAATATACAATACTCTGGGCTCCACCAACACCCATGCCAAGCATCTCGCCCTTGACGGAGCACCTCACGGAACGGTGGTTCTCGCCCATCAGCAAACAGAAGGCAAGGGCAGACTGGGCAGGAGCTTTGACTCCCCGCTCAGCGGAATATATCTTTCAATGGTGATAAAGCCCTCCTTTGATCCGATGCTGTCCACCCTCATCACCAATGCCGCTGCAGTAGCTGTATCCGAGGCCATCGATGAGGTCTGTGGGCTGGAGTCACGGATAAAGTGGGTAAACGATATATACATATCCGGCAAAAAGGTCTGCGGTATCCTCAGCGAGGGTCTCACCGATTTTGAAACGGGGCAGATCGAGAGCATCATCGTAGGCATAGGTATCAACACCTCTTCTGAGGCTCTGCCGGAAAGCCTGCGTGATATTGCCGGCGCTGTAGATGGCGACTATTCCAAGGCATCGCTGGCTGCCGCAGTGATATCGAAGGCTCTGAATTACATCGATTCTCTTGAAAGCCGAAGCTTCATGGCAGCATATAAAGAGAGAAATCTCGTGGTTGGCAAAACTGTCACGGTCTACAAGGGAATATATAAAAACGACCCGTCGGAGGTGCCTTCATTTTCCGCTCGCGTTCTGGATATAGATGATGACGGCGGGCTTGTAGTTCTGTATTCAGACGGATCAAGAGAAACATTAACTTCAGGAGAAATTTCTATAAGGTGGTAATAAAATGTCTAACAATCAACGCTATTCAAAAACTACGTATCTGGTGCTGTGCGGTCTCTTTGCCGCACTTATGGCAATATGCTCATATATAACCATTCCCCTGCCCTTTACTCCTGTTCCCATAAATCTGGGAACGCTGGGAGTTTTTCTGGCCGGCGGTATTCTGGGCAGAAAATACGGCTCTGTATGTGTGGCGGTATACATACTGATGGGTGCTGTAGGCATACCTGTGTTTTCAGGCTTTCAAGGCGGTCTCAATGTCCTCGTCGGTCCTACCGGCGGCTACATAATAGGATATCTGGCTGCGGCCTTCACCATCGGAGCCATCATCGACAGCTATTTGAAAAAGAACAGCATGTCAGCATTGCCGTCAGGCGCCGATGCTTCCGACGATACTCCGGATAAGACTGCTGCCACAGGCGGCAGCACATCTAAAAAAAGAATATTTATCATATGCGCCTGTTCCATGACTGCCGGTCTTGTGGTATGCTATATATTAGGTACGGTGTGGTTCATGATCCTCATGGATACGAGTCTGTGGGCATCGCTGGTGGCATGTGTGTTCCCGTTCATTCCGGGAGATATAATAAAGATCGCTGCCGGTTCACTGCTCGTTGGAAAGCTCCGACCTCTGATATTCTAAGCATTGAATTTTGACCATTGAATTGAGAAGTGAGCCTTTATGAAAAAGAAATATTTGATTGCAGCCATAATCATACTTCTGCTGGCAGCATGCTCTGTATATGCTATCAGAAGCTTTTCATCCGACAGAGAAACGGATGACAGTCTGTCTGCTCCGGACAGCGGCCAACGTGCAGACGAAATAATCTCAAAAATGACTCTGGAGGAAAAAGTCGGACAGATGTTCATGGGCTGCTTTTACAGCTATACTCCCTCGGTGGAGACTGTAGACGAATACCATCTGGGAGGTGTGCTGCTGTTCAGACCCAGCTTCACAGATACTCCACGGGAAAACCTGACAGCCAGGATCGCTGCCATAGACGGCGTATGCGATATAGCCCCCGTAACTGCCGTAGATGAGGAGGGCGGCTCCGTCGTGAGGGTAAGCTCCAGTACATACTACCGTAGCGAGCCATTCAAATCGCCTCAGAGACTCTTTGCCGAGGGCGGCATGAATGCGGTTATTTCAGAGACTCATGAAAAGAACAGGCTTCTCAAAAGCTTAGGTATAGATATGAATCTGGCTCCTGTATGCGATATCTGTACTGACCCCAAGAATTTCATGTACTCCAGAAGTCTTGCTCAGGATGCCGATACTACGGCTGACTTTGCAGCCAAAACTGTTGAGGCATGCATCGAGGACGAGATCGCATGCAGTCTGAAGCATTTCCCCGGCTACGGAAGCGCTGCGGACACCCATACCGGCTCTGCAGTGGACAGCAGATCTCTTGAGCAGCTGCGTAACAATGATCTGATACCTTTCTCCGCAGGTATAAAGGCCGGAGCACATTCCGTGTTGGTATCTCATAACATCGTTTCTTCCATTGACAGCTCGCTGCCGGCATCGCTGTCTCCCGAAGTACATAAGCTGCTGAGAAATGAGCTTGACTTTGATGGCGTGGTCATAACGGACGATCTTGTCATGGGCGCCGTGACAAACTACGGCTCCAAGGCTGAAATAGCCATTCTGGCTGTTCAGGCAGGCAATGATCTCTTGTGTACCGGAGACTATTCTGTGCAGATCCCTGCCGTAATCTCAGCTGTAAACGATGGCATCATCAGCGAAAAGAGAATTGATAGATCTGTGAAAAGAATCCTTATGATGAAGCTCCGTCTGGGTGTTATATCATAATTCTAACATGGTGTTTTCAACAAGTCTTCACAATGCTTTCCTTAAACCGGCATATTAAGTTGCTATTATAAGGGCGTGACAAGAGAACACCTCCTACACAAAATAATGAATAATGATGAAAAAACCGAAAGAAGACCTCGGGAAATGATATGCCACCGCTCTGGCTCTCCTTCTCCAAGAGGTCTTCTTTTGTTTTTGAATTGCTTTTCTTTCATCTATATCAGTACGATGGTGAAATACAGCACATAGCACACAAGCATCAGTATTCCGGAAACTCTCCCCAGCCTTTGCTTCGCCGCACAGCATACCAGCAGCAGGGCTGCCGCTCCTATGGCTACTGCCGTATCCAGCATGAACGGTCTTGCAAAGGTTATCGGGATTATCAGAGATGAGGTTCCCACTACGAACAGTATGTTGAAGATATTGCTTCCAACGATGTTTCCTATGGCTATATCAGCATTGCCCTTTCTGGCTGCTATCACAGACGTCACCAGCTCAGGAAGCGATGTTCCAAGAGCCACTATGGTCAACCCTATGAATCTTTCGCTGAGCCCGAAAGTCCTTGCCAGCTCGCTGGCCGCATCTACCGCCACATTACTGCCTGCGATAATCAGCACCAGCCCGATGGCTATAAACAGCAGTGCCTTGGCAATTGATATGTCGCTGCAGCCCTGCTCCTCTGACGCCTCGCCGCCCTCAGCTGTAAGCTCAGGCTGCTTCTTTGAAAGGATGAAAAGATACGTCAGGTACAGTATGAATGCTGCCCAGAGTATGATGCCCTCCACGAAGGTCACTGTTCCGTTCATTCCCATTACCATCAGCAATACAGTTACCGCTATCATAAACGGAATTTCGTATTTTATCGTTGTCTTTCCCACCTTCAGCGGGGTTATCAGAGACGATATACCCAAGATGATAAGTATATTAAGGATGTTGCTTCCCACTATATTCCCTATGGTTATATCGGCACTGCCTTTCAATGCTGCGGATATACTCACCGCCGCCTCCGGCGCACTGGTTCCCATTGCCACTATGGTCAGTCCTATGACAAGCTGCGGGATCCCCAGCTTACCGGCGATCCCTGCTGCGCCGTCCACGAACCAGTCAGCGCCCTTGATAAGCATAACGAAGCCTATCGCAAGCAGTATTACATGAAGTACTGCACTCATCAGTATTTACCTCCTTATAAGCTCCCGGCCTGATCGAGGCCGATATATTTTAAAATGTGATTTTTTTGTTACCCATGCGTTTGTTACCCATGCGGCATTTTGAGCCTCCATTGTTCCTCCAATAAAGAAAGACGATTTACCATGTTATAAAAAAAGACTCTGCCACAATAAATGATTATGGCAAAGTCCCTTTGTTTACTTCAATATCTGTTATATAAATATGTTATATAAAATACACTTCCTACCTTTGTAAACATAAACTGCCGCACTTTCATTCCGGTTGCTTAATCAGTCATATTGCCGCATTGTTTTTATACCTTTTATGTCTACATTTATACCATAGATAACATTGATATGTCAAGGTATGATTGACAGGTATCGCTTGAAACCACGGTGTTTTCGGATGGTCTACAGACTTCTGTATTTGCAGTGCTTTCTGTAGCATAGCCTGCAGTTATGGTCGCAGTCAGGCATTCTCCCGTCCACCTCTCCGCAGGTTCGCATTATATGAGGATTATTCGCCTGCGCCTCCGATGTAGCCAGACCCGGCTCCTTCTCCACGATGCCGGCAGTATCTCCGGGTACTTTCTTTTCCGCCGGAGGAAGACCCAAATCCTCTCTGTAGGCTGACATATCGTAGCCCTGTGCTTCACACTCTTCTATATGCTTTATAAGCTCCTCTCTCTTGGCATCCTTTTCAGCCAGTTCCTGCGACAAGCCCCTGAGAGCTGCAGGTATGCCCGTATCTTCATCTCTTCCTGTGACCTTTCCGGCTTCCCCTTCACCCTCCAGGGCTGCTGCCTTTCCTTCCACAGCCAGCTTTTTCTCAAGGCTCACCGCTTTTTCAGGGAAAGCGAAGTCCAGACTCTTCTCAAGCAGCTTAATGGCGCCCTCCCTGTGCTTCACGGAAAGCACTCCCAACGATGCCATTATATAGTCGTTGTCCACCAGTATCCTGGCGTGAGACGTAGGGAACAGCCTCATTCCCGTTTCGTCGTATTCCGCAATGCGTTCCATTATTTCCTTCCTGTGAGGAAGCCTTGTCAGTGCGCCGCCTGTTCCGACTATATATTTCACCTGAGTCAGATCCTTGCCCTCTGCCAGCGTTGTCCTGCCGGACGGTCCGTACACGTAGCGTATCTGCCCGGCGTGCCTTTCCACAGCCTTCATTACGGCCTCTTCCGTCAGTATTTCCACCAGCTTTATCTCATCATCGTTCTTAGGTATCGCCACATAGGTTTCCAATGTTTTTTCAGGATCTATGCCTGCCTTTTGGCAAAGCTTTTGAAACCTTTCCTCTCCTATGGATTCTATGACCTTCATCCTGTTGACGTAGACGCCAAGATCCCCCTCAACTGTGCGCTTTGCCTTAGGCTCCGGAGCAATCATTATCCTTGCCACCTGATCGGATTCCGTAGCCACCGAATGGAGGTCTGTGGTAGCTCCTCCGACGTCCAACACTATAAGGTCTCCAAGGCAGTCATACAGCAGCTTGGTACACTCCATCACGGCTCCCGGCGTCGGTATTATCGGTCCGTTTACCATATCCCTCACATGCTCCATACCGGGCGCATGGATTATATGCTCCTCAAAGGCGTCCTGTATGACCTTACGGCATGGCTCTACGTTCAGATCGTCAATCTTCGGATATACATTGTCCACGTTATAGAGCTTCTGTCCGCTTTCCTCGTCGAAGATAAGCTTCATTTCTTCCTGATTCTCAATATTTCCGGCATAGATCACAGGCGTTCTGAGACCCATGCTTCTTATCATCTCCGCATTGTCTATGGCCGTGTCACGTTCGCCGTAATCCACCCCGCCTGCGATGAGTATAAGGTTGGGATTGATCTCCTTTATTTTAGCCATATCTGTCCTGCGCAATCTTCCCGCCGTCACATAATGTATGATTCCGCCGGCCCCCAGAGCGGCTTCCTTGGCAGCTCTGGCAGTCATATCATATACAAGCCCGTGTACCGTCATCTTCAAGCCGCCGGCAGCTGACGAGGTTGCTAGCATCTCATCGTACTCCAGCTTATCTATGTCCATTTTCCTGCACAGATCATCTATCGCTCCCTGAAGGCCTATTCTTACATCGCCTTCAAGAACCGATGTGGGGGCCTGCCCCTGTGCCCAGAAAACCGGATTATCCGTGTCTATGTCTTTAAACGCATTTACCACTGTGGTTGTGGAGCCGATTTCCGCAACTAAAACGTCTACCTTCATACCATAAAATTCCTTTCTATAAATATCGCATATAAAAATCCATTGAAGCCGGTCTATATCCCAGCTTCATGTAAAAAGCTTTTGCCTGAGGATTTGTCTCCTCTGACATAAACCGGAGCCTTTTATATCCTTTCTTGTGTGCGTAATTTTCTATTTCGTTCATGACCTGTTTTCCTATCCCTTTGCCCCGGTATTCATCTCTTATATACAGGTCATCTATTATAAGAGCGTATCCTTCTGACCAGACACTAAAAATTGTCATCAGGTTTACAAATCCTATCGTTTTGTCATTTTCTTCAATCATGAAGATAGTTATGTGTTTTGCATTTTCAAGGGCTTACATAAAAACATCTTCCAGTTCCTCATCTTTTGCCTTGTCTATCTGGTTCCAGAGGTTGTCGTCTTTTATTTCGAATTCCATAAATTCTCTGTTTAATCTTACCCAGCTTGTTTTATCCTTTTCTTGTGCAAGTCTTAACATTTTTTCCACTCCCTTTCAAATATATATCTGCTATGACATTGAGTTTTTAATAATGTCTCTTCGTTTATTTGAAAGTGCTGCACCGTCTATTCTGGTATGTATTTTTCTAACTAACAACCACAGCCTTTTTATAGATTGATGTGTTTTGCTGTAAATGTTTTGTATTGATTTTATGTTTTATTACGCTTTTATTTTATTTATAATTTCGCTTTCAACTATTGCAAGATTTAATATTCCATTGTCGTTGTCATATGTCACTATCAGGTTTTTCCACGGCACTATACCGGCCTTCTGATACATCACCATCTTATGCCAGTGCCTTTCCATGTATTCTCTGCTGGATGTCATGCCGCAGTGCTCCCAGTATATCATGCTTCCGCTTTCGCTCCTGATGGTAAAGTCAGGCGCAAATGTAACACCACATATATCCAAAAGCTGCTCGTATCTAAAAGCTATATCATGTCTGTACAACTGCTCGGCTATCAGCAGCTCGGACTTGCTCCTCACCTTTAGACCCTTCGATGTGGTGTGGATCTTCTTTTCAGGCATATAGCTGCTTTTTCTATAAGGAGCCTTTGTCCACTCATCGCAATCCTTGCAACCCCTTGGCTCCATGTCGTATTTAAGCATGTGCGGTGGAAGCTCCGACAATATATTGTCGTGTGTTGGCTCCCGGTAAGCTTTGCAAAACTGCTCAAGAGCAGATATGTCTCTTCCTATTAACCTGATCTCCGCTTCCAGATATGATTTCCGTGCCAGCGCCCTTACAAGCTCCGGATTTTTCGTTATCACCTTTCTTATCCGTTTACCGTCAACGGTTTCCACTCTGAAATAGCTGTACTTATCGCCCCTTCTGACCTGCACCACTCTGCCATTTGGGCTCATGCTCAATTCCTTGTTGGCTGCTTGAAGCCTCTGCTCAAGTTCAGCCAACATTTCTTCAAAATATTCCCTTGTCTGCACCATAAAATACCCCTTCGTTGGCTGTTTGGCTGTGATAACGTATTTCAGCCATCACTTTTCGCCAAAACTGTTGCCCAAAATCCCTAGTTTCTAATTTTCAGCCAACAATGTTCTGGTCAATTAAAATTGTAATGGCTAGAGCTAATTAAGCAACTTTTGCTGG
>CAUDEQ010000036.1 GCA_958448635.1 uncultured Bacillota bacterium
AACGCATTAAAAATACCCTCCTTACTGGGTGTCCAGTAAAGAGGGTACATATCATGTGACTTCCGGCTTTTTCTGTTTTCATTTATTTTAGGAAAGTGTATTGCTATGAAAAATTTCTTATTTTACCGCTTCTTTGAGGTATTCCTCGATTTCGGATGCGGTGGTGAGGGACATGGTTTTTTCAGCTATATTGTCGGCCTCAGCCTTTGTCCATCTGGCGATGTTGTATCTCGTCTTGAGAACCGAGGCAGGGTTTACGCTGAATTCGTCCAGTCCGAAAGCTATCAAAAGAGGCGTCATCATCGGATCTGCCGCAGCTTCTCCGCACATTCCCACAGGGATTCCTGCCTTTGTACCGCACTCTATTATATGGCGTATGGAGCGAAGGACTGCCGGCTCACAGACGTTATTCAGATATGATACCTGCGGATTTCCTCTGTCGGCGGCCATGGTGTATTGAGTCAGGTCATTTGTCCCGATGCTGAAAAAGTCGCATTCCTCTGCCAGCAGATCGGCAATCATGGCAGCAGCAGGGGTTTCTATCATGGCGCCTATCTGAATATTTTCATCGTAGGCCAATCCGGCGTCCTTGAGCTCAGTCTTGAGCTCCTCCACCATCTGCCTTACACCACGTATTTCTCCCACATTGGTGATGAGGGGAACCATGATCCTGATGCTTCCGAAGGCGCTGGCACGCAATATTGCTCGAAGCTGCGTTTTGAACAGCTCAATGTTTTCGAGGCAGTATCTGACTGCTCTGAAGCCAAGGAACGGATTCGCTTCCTCCTGCATGGCGAGGTACTGTATACCTTTGTCGCCGCCAACATCGAGAGTACGTATTATGACGCTGCCGTCCTTGAAAAGCTGTGCGGCTTTTTTATATGTTTCGAATTGAAGCTCCTCGTCAGGCGCATGGTCGCTTTCCATAAAGAGGAACTCAGTCCTGAAAAGTCCTATTCCTTCGCCGCTCTTTTCCACTGCCGTAACAGCATCGCTGACGTTTCCGATATTGCAGTAGACCTCCTTGCTGAGTCCGTCTGCCGTAACAGTCGGCCTGCCGGCATAGTCCGCCAGGAGCTTTTTCTCCCTTTCAAAGGCCTCCTGCTTTTCGGCATACAATCCGGTTGTGTCATCATCAGGCTCAGGTATGACGATACCATCGCTTCCGTCAACGATTACAGTCATACCGTCGGTGATGGAGGAGACGGCATCAGGTACGCTGAGCACGGCAGGAAGCTCCAGGGCTCTGGCAAGTATGGCTGAATGAGATGTTTTGCCGCCCTTTTCCGTAACTATGCCGCAGACATTGTCCCTGTTGAGTTCAGCTGTCATGGATGGCGTCAGCTCCTCTGTGACGATTATGCTGGCAGGAGGTATATCCGCCAGATTTCTTTCCTCCACACCGAGAAGTATGCTCAGGAGCCTGGTTCTGATATCATTCACATCTGCAGCCCTCTGTCTTGTCAGTTCGTCATCTGCAGCCATAAACATTTCGTGGAACATATTTAGAACTTCATCGCATGCAGCCTCTGCACATTGGCCGGCATGTATCTTGTCATCAATCTGGGATACCATGAAAGGGTCGCTTATCATGATGATATGCCCTCTGATGATTTCAGCCTCCTTGGCAGAAGATGTTTCCTCGGTTTTTTTAGCGAGTGCTTCCGCTTTGAGACAGAATTCGTCTACAGCTTTATGAAAGCGCTCCTTTTCTGCCTCCGCATCTTTCACTGTTTTCTTATCATAGGTCAGCTCGGCATTCCTGATTATATATGCCTTGCCTATTCCTGTTCCATCTGATACCGATATGCCTCTGAGCATTCTGATCACCTCGTTTATTTTTCGCCAAAGCCTGATTCTATCATACTTACTGCTTCTTTAAGAGCAGCCTCTTCGTCTGCTCCTTCGCATACAACGTTTATTTCAGTTCCGAATTTGATGCATGCGGCAATAAGATTCATGACGCTTTTGGCGTTTACTTCCATGTTGTTTACTTCTATTTTTATATCAGAGCTGTACTTGCCCATTGCTGTTGCAAAATTAGATGCAGGTCTCATATGAAAGCCTTCTGCGTTAACAACCTTCAGTTTCTGTGATACCATGATGTTTGCCTCCTTCACATGTTATTTTATCTTCTTCTTGAGGATTCCAAGAAGAAGCATTCCAACTAAAGAGCCTACTACCAGTGCCAGCAGATATCCGCCCACATTTCCGACTACAGGGAATACGAAGATTCCGCCGTGAGGCGCACGGAGCGTGCAGCCCATTGCCATGGATATACCGCCTGCGATGGCAGAGCCTGCTATGCATGAAGGTATTACTCTTACAGGGTCGGATGCTGCGAATGGAATGGCGCCTTCCGTGATGAAGCACAGTCCCATGATGTAGTTTACAACTCCGGCGTTTCTCTCTTCATCTGTAAATTTGTTCTTGAAGAATGTTGTTGCCAGTGCTATTGCGATAGGCGGAACCATACCGCCGATCATTACTGCAGCCATGATGTTGAAACCGCCTGAAGCGATGGCAGCTGTGCCGAATACATATGCAGCCTTGTTGAAAGGTCCGCCCATATCGATGGCCATCATGCCGCCCAGCAGGCATCCGAGAAGAATCTGGCTCATGCTTCCCATGGAGTTGAGCCCGTCGGATATTGCTGTGTTCAGGGCACCTACAACAGGATTGATCAGGCACATGAATGCTCCGATGAGAAATACTCCGAGGAGCGGAATGATCAGTACGGGCATCATGCTCTCAAGGCTTGAAGGCAGGAATGAGAATATCTTTTTCAGCAGCAGTACGATGAAGCCTGCTACGAAGCCTGCGATGAGAGCGCCTATGAAGCCGGAAACAGCTGATGCATCGCCACCTATATTTGCAAAGGTGCAGCCTATGGTAGCAATATATCCTCCTACAAAGCCAACTGCAAGACCCGGTCTGTCAGCTATACTTCTGGCAATATATCCGGCCAGTACAGGAAGCATGAAGTTGAATGCCGCACCGCCTATCGTCTTAAAGAATGCAGCAGCCTGTGTGTAGGTACCGAAATTTCCGTCTCTAGGTGCGCCTGCAATGGTGTCTATCAGAAAAGCAAGGGCGATGAGGATACCGCCTCCGATAACGAACGGCAGCATGTATGAAACGCCGTTCATCAGATGCTTGTATATCTTATGACCTATGCCTTCTCCGCCTATGGATTCGGTGGAAGTAGTTTTTTCTCCCTCATAGTGATATACGGGAGCTTTTCCTTCGACGATCATATTGATAAGCTCTTCAGGCTTGTTGATGCCTGCGGATACATTTGTCTTACATACTCTTTTGCCGTCAAATCTTACCATTTCGACGTTTTTATCAGCTGCGATGATAATACCGTCAGCCGCCTTTATTTCCTCAGGAGTAAGAACATTCTTGGCTCCGCCGGAACCGTTTGTCTCGGCCTTCAGAGAATATCCCATTTCGCGGGCCTTCTTTTCAAGGGCTTCAGCTGCCATATATGTGTGAGCTATGCCTGTAGGGCAGGCAGTCACTGCCAGGATATTATATCCGCTCTGAGCAGTATTTTCAGTGGCGGCAGCTTCCTTGCTTTCCTCAGGATAGCGCTCCTTTTCCTTATCATCGATGGCCTTGATAAAGGCCTCAGCTGTCGTTGCCTTGAGCAGCTCTTCACGGAGCTCAGTGTCCATGAGCAGCGTCATGAGCCTTGAGAGGACTTCAAGGTGAAGATCTCCGTCCACAGGTGCAGCTATCATGAAAACAAGGTTTGAAGGATTGCCGTCAGGTGCCTTGTAATCTACGCCTTCAGGTACTGTAACTGCAGCAAGACCTGCGGCCTTGACTGCCTCGCTTTTTGCATGAGGTATGGCTATTCCATCTCCTATTGCTGTCGTTCCTGCAGCTTCTCTTGCCAGGATATCTTCTTTGTACTGCGCCTTGTCCTTGAGATTTCCTGCTTTTTCATGCAAATCGATCAGCATATCGATGGCTTCATCTCTGGAGCTGATCTGCACGCCGGTTTTCACTGTTGTTGCTTTCAATAAATCACTGATTCGCATGTCTACGCCTCCTTTATAGTTTATTATAAAATTCTTTTATTTTCTCTTCCGTTGCAAGACCTTCCGAACATGCCGTTGCGGAGCCTGCTGCGATACCGAGCCTCAGTGCTTCGTCAAAGCTGTGGCTTTCAAGGTATCCGGCCAGAAAGCCTGCCACCATCGAGTCGCCTGCTCCCACCGTGTTTACCGCACTTTCATTGCAGACTGCCTTCATTTTATGTTCGGTTCCGTCTTCGCACAGAAGGTATGCTCCATTTTTACCGAGAGAAACGAGTATGTTTTTGGCACCCATTTTCTGAAGGGCTTCAGCTCCCATCCTAAGGTCCTCATCCGTCTTAACAGGATAGCCCAGAAGCTCTTCCATCTCGTCGTTATTGGGCTTTATGAAAAACGGTCTGTACTTAAGAACCTTTTTAAGAAGCTCTCCCGTTGCATCAATTACGTATTTAATGCCTCGGCCATCGAGCCTTTCCAGGATTCTCTGATATATGTCCTCGGGAAGTGTGTTGGGGATATTACCGGAAATAACCAGGATATCTCCTTCCCTCAGTGCATACAGCTTATCCAGCAGCTCTCTGATCTTATCCTTTGAAATCTTAGGTCCCTGTGCATTGATCTCAGTTTCCCGCTCGGTTTTTATCTTGATGTTGATTCGCGTTATTCCATCGTCAAGGTGAACAAAATTATTATGGATCCCTTTTTCCTTAAGCCCCTTTTCCAGAGCCTCTCCGGTGAAGCCGCTGACAAAACCCAGCGCAGTATTTTCAATTCCCAACTCGGTGAGGATAGTTGAAACGTTTATTCCCTTGCCGCCGAAAAAATATTCCTCTCTTTTAGTTCTGTTGGTTGCGCCCTGAATCAGCTCGTCCATGTATACCACATAATCTATGGCAGGGCTGAAGGTTACGGTGTAAATCATTCTTCAACCTCCTTAATGACAGTGTGCTTATGGAAATGCTTATCCACCGGTCTGTCGGTTATGATGCATGCACCGTCCAGGTCTGCAAAGGTGACAGGTGAAATAAGTCCGAACTTAGTATGGTCTGCCAGTACAAAAGACATATATGCCTTTTTCATGACAGCTGTTTTTATGGCTGCCTCTCCTATATCAGGTGTTGTGAAGCCTCTCTCGATATCAACTCCGTTGGTGCCCATGAAGCATTTCGTAAAGTTGTAATGCTGTACGGATTCTATGGCCTCTGATCCTATGACAGCCTCCGTTGACGGCCTCAGCAGTCCGCCTATGATGTGAGCGTCAAAGCCCTTCTGGACCAGCTTTTTAGCGTGTGTGATACCGTTGGTAATGTAAGTGACGTTTTTCTTGTCGAGATAATCTATCATTTTTTCGGTAGTTGTTCCCGCATCTATATATACAAAATCATTTTCCTGAACCATGCCGGCAGCGTATTTTGCAATAAGCTCCTTTTCTTCAACATTTATCATGGTCCTCTGGCTGACATCTGTCTCCCCGAAGGTGATGCCGCCGTTTACTGCTACCGCGCCTCCAAAGACTTTTTTTAATTTTCCGGCATGGTCCAGCTCAGTTATGTCTCGCCTTATCGTAGATTCGCTTATACCCATTTCCTTTGCCAGGGCTGCTACCTTTACGGTGTTGTGTTTTTTTAACCTGGCCAAAATTCTTTCATGTCTTTCGTTCTGCAGCATATTATTTTTTCCTCCTGTTGAGGGTATTATACCATAAATTCGAGCAATGTCAATCAAACTATTTCAAAATTAAGCATAGAACAATCATAAATGAGCAAATTATTTCAAAATACATGTCGTCAGCGACGTTTATCAGTAAGAAAAAAGAAGCCCCTTGGGGCTTCTTTTTTGAGCATCTAAATCGCATTATTTTAAATCATATAAATATGAAGCTTATGCTTCGTATGCTCCGCCGTATATTGCGGAAAGCAAGCTGTCCACAACAGCTTTATCTTCGATTATCCATGTTCCGTCGATTTTCACCAGCTCAAGGGTAACCTTTTTGCTATACGTCTTTTCACCGGCTTCATTGAGTCTGTTCATGAACATCTCCGCCTCCTTGGCAGTCTTTTCTTCTTCGCTCATGCCGTCGAACACTCCGGGATCGAGGGTAATGTCCTCAGTCCACTTCATCATGATGTCCTCGAAAGGATAAGTGGTGATCTTGACATCGACTGAAGCTTCATTGCCGTTTACCTCTTCCTTTACGATGGTATAATCGAAATCAAAAATCTTTTCATCCAGAGCTTTGCTGCAATCTTCATAGCCGTCACCCTGAAGTAAGGCAGGGAACTCTACAGGCACTCCGCAGATCTTGGCGATAGCATCTTCATCCTGAGCTTTAACTGCCGTCATGAAATCGTCTACAGTAGGCTGCATCTATGCTTCATCAGCTTTGTCGCCGCCTCCGCATGAACACATCAGAAAAATCATTGACATTGTCATTACCGTAGCTAGTATTTTCTTCATTTTGATCCTCCTTATTGTCTTTATTCCTTACAGCTATTGAGATTTTGTACATGATAACACATAACATGGAATTGAGGAAACATTTTTTTTGAGACCGAAAGAGCCGTAAAATAAAAGGCAGCCTGTCATGAGGCTGCCCCAGTCTGTTTATTTTCCGAAATAATTCTTTATCTCCTTCATACGCTCCGTCTGCATTACCTTGAAAGGGCACCTGCTGTCACAGTGGCCGCATTCGGTACAGTCGGAGGCTGTTCTCTCCAGCGTCAGATAATGCTCTCTTGCCAAAGTATCTCCCTGCATCGCCAGATCGTAATATTTGTTTATGAGACCTATATCGAGATTGGCAGGGCAGGGGTGACAATGCTTACAGTAAACGCATTTTCCCACCGACTCGTCAGGTGTCAGCGTGCTGATGATGGAGTAATCCCGCTGCTCTTCGTCAGCATCAAGATATGAGAGGATATCCTTAAGCTGATTGATGTTGGCAGGACCGCCCAGAACTGTCAGCACACCCGGCTTGTCCAGGGCGTATTGGATGCACTGTGCGGGAGTCAGCGCACGGTGGAAAGGCGACTGCCTTGCATCGAGAAGCTGACCTCCGTTGAAGGGCTTCATGACGGAAATGCCTACGCCTTCCTTCTCGCAGCGACGATAGAGACGCTGTCTTTCGTCATCGCTTCCGATGGCATAATCACCTTGACCGTAGTCGTACATAGGATTTATTGAAAACATCATGATGTCCAGAATGTTTCTGTCCAATATCATATTGGCGATACCAGGCGAGTGGGTGGAAAGCCCGATATGCTTTACAACGCCTTGCCTTTTCATATCCATCAGGAATGCAAGTACGCCGTTTTCCTCATATGAAACAAGATCAGCCTCCTCGTCTATGCAGTGTATGAAGCCGAAATCGATGTAATCTGTCTTCAGCTTTTCCAGCTGCCAGTGGACGGAACGCCTGACGGTGTCCAAATCAGTGGACCAGCCGTATTCCCCCGATACGTAGTCCGCTCCGAAATGTATCTGAAGCATCGCATCCTTCCTGCAGCCCTGAAGAGCCCTTCCGTATGCGGAAAAAATGGACGCATGACCGCCTGCCATATCGAAATAATTTATGCCTGAATCCATCGCAAACTGTACTGTTTCGATGATATCCCTTTCTGCCTGCTCTCCTATGACGGAAGAGCCCATTCCTATGATGCTTATCTTCTCATCGCTGCCGGGCAGCTTACGATATTCCACAAAATCACCGCCTTTACATTACATAGCTTCCGTCAGCACCTGACGAACATCTTCTTTTGAAAGCACCTTGTAGCCGCCCTTCATAATGAGCGTGCCCTTTATGATATCCTCCAGCATATCGGAGGTGACGCCGATTTCCGAAAGGCTCATGGCAAGGCCAAGCTCATTCATCCATGCTTCCATGGCTGAAAGGCCGTCCTCGGCCAGCTGCTGTTCTGTTTTGCCCTCCGGGGATATATTCCATACGTTGACTGCAAAGCGCGCGAATTTGCTGAGCCCGTGCGGCATTATCATCCTGTAGTACGGCATGGAAACGGCAGATAATGTCATGCCGTGGGTGGCGTCGCTGAGAGCGCCTGCAGCCTGTCCCAGCATGTGAACCATCCAGTCGGTGGTTTTTCCCTTTGCTATGAGAGTGTTGAGCGCCCATGTGGCTGTCCACATCAGATTGCTTCTTGCCTCATAGTCGTTCATATCGGCTGAAGCGGCACGTCCGGAGCTTATGACGCTCCTCATGAGACCTTCGCTTATATAATCGCTGGTATTGTCATCCTCGCCGGAAAAATACTGCTCACATATGTGGCAGAATATATCGTAGATGCCTGCCACCATCTGATATCTCGGCAGGCTCATGGTATATCTCGGATTCAGTATGGAGAATTTCGGCATGATGTTTTCGTCCGCAAATACATGACCGATCTTCAGCTTCTTTTCGGGGTGAGTGATGACAGCGCCTGCATTCATCTCGGAGCCTGTGCCCACCATGGTGAGGACTGAGCCCACGGGAACGATTTCACAAGAAGGCTCTTCAAATCTTTCATAATACTTTTCCCATGGATCGTCATCGCAGTGGATGGAGACGGAAAGAGCCTTTGAATAATCCACCACAGAGCCGCCGCCAACGGCGAGGATAAAGTCGACCTTGTTGTCTAGTGCGATCTTGATACCCTCGTATAGCTTATGAATGGTAGGATTCGGCATAACTCCGGAAATCTCCGACACATTCTTGCCTGATGAGCGTAAAATGCCGATTATTTCATCGTAGATGCCGTTTTTCTTTATTGAGCCGCCGCCGTAGACCAGGGCGACGTTTTTCCCGTACCTTTCAAGCTCGGAAGAGAGTCTTCCCGGAGACTTTTCGCCAAAGTACAGCTTTGTGGGATTGCAGTATGAAAAATTTCCTAACATAATCAGTAACCTCCTTTTTTTCCCTTTTTATGCCTGAGGAAGCTCAGGCAGTATTTTTATAAGACAATGGTATACCATTTCGCAGATGTCGGGCTCTCTGATGCTTACACCTGCCAGCTTCATTGCTGCCAGCTGTTTTTCGGAATGAGATGTAAAAGGAAACACTCCGGTCAGAAAGGCAAGAAATGTCTCGCAGAATTCATTGCAGTCCGAATCCGTCACGGCCGGTGAGAAGGCGGTGAGTATATTGACAAAGGCAGACCGTGAACGCTGAAATTGCAGCTTGAATTCAGCAAGCCTTTCGACACGGCTGTTCTGCTCGATCTCATACAGGTTCATATTCAGGATACGCAAAAGCGTCACCTTGTCACCGAGGGTAGCGGCCAGCTGTGACGCCAGATATTCACGATCACGCATTTCCTCAAGACCGGCGATTTCTTCCAGCTCATCGCACCATTGCGAATATTCGCGGATAAGCAGACCCAGAAGTATTTCCTCCTTTGTTTCGAAGTAGTTATAGACTGCGGGCCTCGTAAGGCTTATCTCCGTGCTTATTTCCTTGATGGTGACCTTGCAGAAGCCCTGTGTTCTGTAAATCCTTTCGCATGCGTCCAAAATCTCGTTTTTTCGTTTTTCTGTAAGTTCAGGTGATCCTTTAGGCATTTTCTCTTCTCCGAATTAATTCTGACATCGTGTAAGAATATTGTAAACATATTCTGACACAATGTCAATATATAATTGGCAGCAGTAAGCGATTTGCATAGGCAGGGAAGCTGTCAAATGCGCTTTTCTGTAAATATACAGCAGTTATCATACTCTGTGTGATATAATGATATCAGGTTATCACAAGGCAAACAGACAGGAGAAATCAGAAATGACTAAAGAAAATCAAATACAGCAGAACAAGATGGGAACACAGAAGATGCTGCCCCTCATATTCAATATGACATGGCCGCCTTTCTGCTCCATGATGATGGCATATTCATACAATCTCATAGACAGCATGTTCGTCGCATGGGCAGGCAAGGATGAGCTGGCTGCCGTGTCTCTGGCATTTCCGCTCAATACATTCATGATGGCATGTGCCATAGGCTTTGGAGTCGGCATCAACGTACTGGTTTCCAGACACCTGGGTGAAAAGGATCAGAATGCTGCTAACCTTGCAGCCACCAATGGGCTGGTAGTGTCGGCAATTATAGGAGCCTTTTTCAACATTATACTGCTGCTTGCGGCGAAACCGTATTTCAGCATATTTATAGAGGACGATACTCTGATGGAGCTAAGCCTTCAGTATGCCAACATACTGATATTCATGATGATACCGGCGATGCTTCAGGTAGCTATACAGAAGATACTTCAGGGAACGGGAAACATGATATCTCCGATGTGGCTTCAGATGAGCGGAGTCGTGATAAATTTCGTTCTCGACCCGGCATTGATTTTCGGATGGGGACCTCTTCCGGCAATGGGCGTTCGCGGAGCTGCCGTTGCCACGGTGTTCGGCTACATATTATCCGCATTGCTGTCCTTCTATGTGATACTACGCAGAAAGCAGAAGGTGAAGATAAGCTTCAGAGGCTACAGACTCGATTTCCACCAGGCGGCGGAGACGATCAAGATAGGTATGCCGTCGTTTCTTATGAACGTCCTCGGCTCCGTGATGGTAAGCTTTGCCAATGGCGTGCTGGTGGGCTTTTCCATAACGGCAGTTTCGTTTTTCGGAGCGTATTTCAAGGTGCAGCAGATCGTCGAAAGAGGGGTCAATGCTTTGGTTCAGGGCGTTCTGCCTATCATGAGCTACAATTTCGGAGCAAGGGATTACGGAAGGCTGCATCAGGCCTTCAGGCTGGGAATAATATTTGCGGTGCTGATAATGGGGATTGGAACAGCCTTCATACTGCTGTTTCCGGAAGCTATACTTGACATCTTCAAGGCAGATGAGGCGATGCTTCAGGTAGGCGTTCCCGGTATGAGGATAATGGTACTGGGATATGTCTTTGCAGGCATGGGGATTATTTTCGCAACGTATATGCAGGCTGTGAAGAACATAAGGCAGAGCATAATAATAAATCTGCTGAGGCAGGCTGTGATACTGCTGCCTCTCATGGTGATATTGTCGAAGACTGCAGGGATATACGGCGTGTGGATCGCCTTTCCTGTTGCTGAGATCATCACATGCATATACAGCTTCTTCGTGTTCAGAAAGGAGGCATCGAGACTTCAGACGATGGGATAAGAATATGAGGGTATGAAGAAAAGAGCCGTGCAGACTGATGCCTGCACGGCTTCCGTTTATTCGTTCTTCACATGGTCCAAAGTCTCAGGAGGCGATTTCTCCGGCAGATTTGTCAGCAACACAGCGGACACCACCATCAGGCCTCCTATAACCATGCTGGCGGTGATGGCATCGCCGATCAGCAGGTACCCGAAGATGCAGGCGCATACAGGCTCGGCGGTATTGATGATGGAAGCATTGCTTGGGCCTATCATCTTGACTCCCAGGCAGAACAGCAGTATTGCCAGGAAGGCATTGACGACGGACAGTATCAGCACGAACATCAGCTGATCTGCAGTTTCCGTAAACATGGGATCGCCGCTGAAAATGCATCTCACAAAGTTTATAACGGCTGAAGTCACCATGACATAACCTGCAGTGACAAGTGAGTTCACATCGCTTAGGGACGGGTGCGACAGCCCGATGGCATAAAAGGTGTAGCACACAGCGCACAGCACGGCGAAGATGACGCCCAACATTCTGATCTCCATGTCCGGAGCCCATACGATGAGGCATAGACCTATCATGGACAGGATCACGGCAAGTATTTTGAGAAAGCGGACCCTCTCCCGACCTCGCAGCATTTCCACCACGATGACCATGGCAGGATATGTGAATGATATGATCGTCGCCAGGGAGCCGCTTATGTATTCAAAGGAAAGATAAAGCGTTATGGCGATACCGGCATACGCCAGCACGACCACGATCATGGGCGCAATCTGTGTCCTGTTGAGCTTAAAAGGAATTCTTCTGAGAAATATGTACGCCCACATGAGGATAGCTGCGTAGAAGAACTTGTTGAAAAGTATCGTTTCAGAGACAACACCTGTCTCAAAAGCCATGAAAGACAGCGACGGCACGAGACCGTAGCAGAGAGTGGCGCCCACCATGGCAAGAACGCCGATGAGTTTTCTGTTTTTCATTTTTCACCTGAAGATATTGAATATAAAAGCATTAGACCGTATAATTAAGCATATTTTACCATACTTTAGTTTGCTTGTTAAGCCGCACTATAGTATTATTGACTCATGGATACGAAAAAAATGATTGAAACAAATCCTCTTTTGAGGAAAATAGCGGATTGCAGAGAAATCTTCTGGGTAAATCCCAAGGCGGCTCCGCCGAAGCATGGCGATCATGCAAAGGCGCAGGCCTTTGAAACGCCAGGGGAGAAAAATGCCGGGGTGCAAGGAACGTCCGGGGATTCAAAGGTTCAGACCGTCGACGTGAGCATAGATGATGCCGACGCCAGACTTCTGCGTTTTGCACCATTCATAAGGAAGATGTTTACCGATACGGAAGACGGTATAATCGAGTCGGAGCTGAAAGAGATAGACTGCATGAAAAGAAGACTGGCAATGCCGTATAAGCTTTCGACGAAGACAGATGATGACAGCGCCGTATGCTCAGGGAACGCTGATGATGAATGCTCCGTAAAAGCCGTGGACGTAAGCGGAAGGCTTTTTCTCAAATGCGACAGCCACCTTCCGGTGTCGGGCTCGGTAAAAGCGAGAGGCGGAATATATGAGGTCCTCAAGCTGGCCGAGAGGATCGCCGTGGAGGAAGGCGGGCTTTCCTATGAGGATGATTATTCCGTGCTGGCGGAAAAAAGATACAGAGATATATTCAGCAGATACAAGGTGGCGGTGGGCTCAACCGGAAATCTGGGACTGAGCATAGGCATAATCAGCGCTGCCATAGGCTTTGAAGTGACGGTACACATGTCTGCAGATGCGCGTCGGTGGAAAAAGGATATGCTGAGATCTAAGGGCGTAAAAGTCGTGGAATATCCCGATGATTACGAAGCGGCTGTGGCTCAGGGAAGGCGTGAGGCTGCAGCAGACCCGGCGTGTCATTTCGTCGACGATGAAAATTCGACCGATCTCTTTGAAGGGTATTCGGTTGCAGGGAAGAGACTTGAGAAGCAGCTGCGGGAGGCAGGTATAACCGTGGACGAAAGCCATAGGCTGTACGTGTATCTTCCATGCGGAGTAGGCGGCGCTCCCGGAGGAGTCACATGGGGAATAAAGCAGTACTTCGGAGAAAACGCATACTGCTTCTTTGCAGAGCCGACACATGCTCCGTGCATGACGCTGGGGCTGGTAACGGGTCTGAAGAACAGCATAGCTGTGGGCGATATGGGAATAGACGGCAAGACGGAGGCGGACGGACTGGCTGTTGGAAGGCCATCGGCTCTCGTATCAGAGATAATGGAGAGAGAGCTTACAGGCTGCTTCACAGTGGACGACGAAAAGCTGTATATGTATCTTGCCATGCTGAAGGATGCCGAGGATATATTCATTGAGCCCTCTGCATGTGCGGCATTCGAAGGGCTCAGCCATGTTTGCGGAGGAGCGGAAGGAGGCTGCGAGGCGGGATTCCCCCTGCCGGATGAAAATTCCGTACATATAATATGGGCCACCGGAGGCAATATGGTGCCGGAGGAAGAGAAAAAGGCATATTATGAGAAGGGACGCAGCATGACAGCAGACTGCGGAGGCTGCAGCGGAGAAAGGATTTGAAATGGATCAGAAAAACAGTGCAGGGCAGGCAAGACTGGAAGCTCATGTGGAAAGAACACTTGAGGAAAACAACATAGCGCAAAAGGACAGCATAAACGGCATGATGAAATCCCGGAAGGCAGGCTGCTCATACGAGGACAGGACCATAACCTTCGGATTTCCGGTGCAGTCCTGGCAGGTAAACAGAGTGGGCAAGCTTCACGGAGGCATTATTGCGGTGGCCTTCGATATGACCATTGCGGCGCTGGCAAGATTTTATGCAGGAGAAAACTTCGCACCTACCATAAGCCTGGACATCAAATACGTAAGGCCCGTCGAGGTGGGAGATACGCTGCTGGTGACGGCAAAGGCTGTGGCGGCAGGAAAGCGCATAACGCAGCTGACATGCGAGGCTGTGAGCAGCAAAACGGGAAAGACAGCAGCCACCGGCGCTTCAGTATATATGAACGTCGACACTGAAAAGGAGAGAGAAAAGCAGTAGAAAAAGAAGTTGAGATATTTGATAAATTTTTATTCATAAGCTATTGCATAAACATAAATTTAAATGTATAATTATTTATAAGCGGCAGAAATGTCGCTTATTGAATGTGCGGTATTGCTTAATTACATACAAGGAGAAAATAATAAGGCTATGATGAATAATACTAAAGCATCAGAAGGTCTGCTCTATCTGGAGGACGGCACTGTTTTTAAAGGAAGCGCCTTCGGAGCTGAGAAGACCTCAGTGGGAGAGTTGGTATTCAATACTGTGATGACAGGATATCAGGAAATGCTCACAGATCCTACATACAAAGGGCAGATAATAAATATGACTTATCCATTGATCGGAAACTACGGCATCAGCAGCGCAGACAATGAATCGGGAAGCGTACATGCGACGGGGATCGTTATAAAGGATCTGTGCAATGCGCCGTCCAACAGCATGTGCGATAAAACGCTGGCTGAATGGCTGCAGGAACATGGAGTTCCCGGTGTGGCAGGTGTGGATACAAGGCAGATAACCAGAAAGGTGAGAAAAAACGGAACCATGAAATGCCTCATAAGCACTGAAGGAATATCCATCAGCAAAGCCAAGGAGCTCCTCAATGCAAACACGTTGGAGAGCCATCTGATGAAGGGAACATCCACGAGGGAAAAGAGCTTTCTTGAAGCGAAATCGTCAGAAGGTAAGCCCTTCAGCGTGGCAGTCATGGATTTTGGCATCAAGAAGCATATAGCGGAGTACCTGAGGAGCAAGAGCTGCTCTTTGACGCTTTATCCTTACGGAACTCCTGCTCAGGAGATAATTTCCGGCAATCACGACGGAATATTCCTCACCAACGGACCCGGTAATCCGGAGGAGGCGTCCGAAGCCATAGAAACAGTCAAGGAACTCATCGCAGAAAGCGGGCTTCCGATGTTCGGCATAGGAATGGGTCATCAGATCCTGGCAATAGCGTTGGGAGGAAAAACTTACAAGCTGAAATACGGACACAGAGGAAGCAACCACGGTGTTTACGATAAAGAAACGAAGCACTCATACATAACATCGCAGAATCATGGATATGCCGTAAATCATGAAAGCATAATACTCAAGGGTATGGAGGTGACACATCTGAACCTCAACGACGGGACTGTAGAGGGAATGGAGCACAGAGACCTCCCGATCTTTTCAACACAGTTTCATCCGGAAACGAAATCAGGCGCCGGCGGCAGCGGGTACCTGTTCGATAAATTCATAGAAATGATGCAGGAGGACATTAAAAATGCCTAAGAAAACTTCACTGAAAAAAATACTCATAATCGGATCAGGACCTATCGTCATCGGTCAGGCCGCCGAATTTGACTATGCGGGAACCCAGGCCTGCAAAGCCATAAAAGAAGAAGGGATAGAGACAATACTGGTAAACAGCAACCCGGCCACTATCATGACTGACAAGGGAATCGCCGACAAGGTATATATGGAGCCACTGACGGAGGAAGCTCTGGAAAGGATCATGGAAAAGGAGCGCCCGGACGGCATGCTGGCAGGCTTCGGAGGCCAGACAGGGCTCAATCTGGCCATGGAAATGGAAGAGAAGGGAATCCTGGCAAAGTACGGAACTGCGCTTCTGGGTGTAAACAAGGAGAGCATCAAGAAGGCTGAGGACAGGGAGGCATTCAAGGATCTCATGCAGGAGATAAACGAGCCGATCCCCAGCAGTATCATAGCCACATCCATAGAAGAATGTTATGACTTCATAGAAAAGGAAGGATATCCTGTAATAATCAGACCGGCATATACGCTGGGAGGTACCGGCGGCGGTATAGCTGAGAACAGGGAAGAGTTGGAAGAACTGTGCTACAAGGGCATGGAAAGCAGCGCCATAGGACAGATCCTGCTGGAAAAATCAGTTGCAGGCTGGAAGGAAATAGAGTTCGAGGTAATGCGTGACAGAAGAGACAACTGCATTATCATATGCAGCATGGAGAACCTGGACCCTGTAGGCGTGCATACGGGAGACAGTATCGTCGTTGCTCCTGTTCAGACTTTAAGAGACGAAGAATATCAGATGCTGAGAGATGCATCCATTAAAATAATAAGAAGCCTTGAGATCGAGGGAGGCTGTAACATTCAGTTCGCACTGAATCCTGACAACGGAGAATACATAGTTATCGAGGTAAATCCTAGAGTAAGCCGTTCATCGGCGCTGGCTTCAAAGGCTGCAGGCTATCCTATCGCTAAGATAGCCGCCAAGATAGCGCTGGGCTACACCCTGGATGAGCTTTACAACTACGTTACTCAGACCACCAGCGCATGCTTCGAGCCTACCATCGACTACATAGTTGTCAAGTTCCCTAAGTGGCCTTTCGATAAATTCAGGACGGCATCCAGAAAACTGGGAACGCAGATGAAGGCCACAGGTGAGGTCATGTCCATCGACAGGACCTTTGAAAGTGCGCTGCTGAAGGCGCTTACATCCATAGAGATAAAGTGCGACGGTCTTCACATACCGTTCGTATCGGGCCTCGATGACGAAAGACTTATAGCCAAGCTGAAAGCATGTGACGATGAAAGGATCTTCTGCATCGCTGAGGTTATGAGAAGAGAGCTGATGGACATAGAAGAGCTGTATGCTCTGACAAAGATAGACAGATGGTTCCTCAGCAAGATAAGAGGCATCATAGATCTGGAAAACACGCTGAAGACGAAGCCTCTCACCAAGGAGCTGGTGTACGAAGCGGAGTCCAGAGGTCTTACGGATTCCGACATAATCACTCTCTCCGGAGTATCGAGAGACGTTCTTCAGGATATACGAGTATACAACGACATATATCCTGTATATAAGATGGTAGACACATGCGGAGGAGAGTTCGATGCGCTGACACCTTACTACTATTCGTGCTACGACGAGGAGGATGAAAGCGTAAGAAGCCCTGAGGAAAAGATTCTGGTAATAGGTTCAGGTCCTATAAGAATAGGTCAGGGAATAGAGTTCGACTACTGCTGCGTTCAGGGTGTATGGGCCATCAAGGATCTGGGCTATGAAGCCATCATCATGAACAACAACCCTGAGACGGTAAGTACGGACTTCGACACATCGGACAAGCTGTATTTCGAGTCGCTGCACATAGATAACGTGATGAACGTCATCAAGAGGGAAAGACCTTACGGAGTCATACTTCAGTTCGGCGGTCAGACGTCGCTGAATCTTGCAGAGAAGCTCAACAGCAGGAGCATAAATATTCTGGGAACATCATTTGAAAACATAGATCTGGCAGAAGACAGGGAAAAGTTCTGCGAACTGTTGGAGGAGCTGGGAATCGCCGTGCCTGAGGGTGTGGCCGTTACCACCGAGGAGGAAGCATTTGAAGCTGTTGAAAAGCTGGGATATCCTCTGGTAGTGCGACCTTCCTACGTTATAGGCGGCCGTGCCATGCAGGTGGTATACAGCGATACGGAGCTGAAGAGATACCTCAAGGAGTCGGTATCACTTTCCACTGAGCATCCTGTACTGATAGACCAGTACATCAAGGGAAAAGAAATCGAAGTGGACGCCATCGCCGACGGAGAGGATATACTCATTCCGGGAATAATGGAGCACGTGGAAAGGGCAGGAGTACACTCCGGAGACAGCATCTCCGTATATCCTGACTGCTCACTTACGGAGGAAGTGGAAAACACGCTGCTGGAATACACCGAGAAGATAGCCAAGGCTCTCAACACCGTGGGTCTTATCAATATACAGTACGCCTATGACGGGGAGAAGATATATGTCATAGAAGCCAATCCTAGAGCATCGAGAACTGTTCCTATCCTCAGCAAGGTAACAAGGGTTCCGATGGTTAAGCTGGCCGTTGCCGCCATGCTGGGTCATAAGCTGAAGGACAGCGGATACGGCACAGGACTCTACAAGAAGACGAAGGAATACGCAGTCAAGGTCCCTGTATTCTCCAGCGCCAAGCTGACTGACATGGACATCGCACTGGGACCTGAAATGAAATCAACAGGCGAAGTTCTGGGAATAGATGAAGATCTGGACAAGGCATTGTACAAGGGCTTCCTGGGCGCCGGAATGGATATCCCTACCGGTGGTAATGTGTTCGTAACACTCAGAGAGGCAGACCAGAACGAGTACACTGCCGACATACTGTCGGATTATATGAAGAGCGGCTTCAAGCTCTATGCCACAGACGATACCATAGACTTCATCAAGGAACACGGTATAGATGCAGAGCCGATGGATTATGAAACGGCTCAGGAATGGATAATGAATCACGAGGACGAAAGCGACAAGAGGCTGTCGCTGGTGATAAACGTGCCTACAGTTGCCAACAGAAAGGAGAACGACAGCTTCCCTGTAAGAAGAAAGGCAATAGAGAGAGGTGTCAGCGTAATGACGTGCATGGATACTGCCAAGGTGTTCCTCAAGGCCATCAATCTCAAGCAGCAGGGGGCGGTACTTGAGTATAATTCACTGGACTAAGCCGTTATAATGTGATATCATGGTACAAATAACTGTTGAAGGGGCAGAAATATGGTAATACTTATTTTAACATTGATATTTGGATTAGCAGTACTCATATTTTCACTGTACAGCCTTAAAAGGGCTAAAAAAAATGGCGGCAGCAGCAAAGTCGTTACGGTGCTCAAGTTTATTGTAATATTTGAAGCACTTGTATACCTGGCGGTATTTACATACGTGTTCATCAGGACGCTGCTGATGTAACAGCTGAAAATAATCAAAGCATATAAAACAAAAAGCGGGATGCATATTTCATGTATCCCGCTTTTTTATACTGATATATTA
>CAUDEQ010000037.1 GCA_958448635.1 uncultured Bacillota bacterium
GAGATTGGCTGATTTAACTGAGCTCGTAGTGGTTGAATATTCTGGGCTCTAACAAATTAGAATACTCTCTCTTATGGACATCAGTTTTTCTGTTGTTTCTGTTATTTTTTTTAAATTAATATCAATTCCTTTATTTTTCAAAACATCAAACACTACTGGAAGCATCGTATTGATAGCTTTTGTTCCTTTTTTCAAAACCCTTTTTGCTTTTCCGGATTTTGCTATGAGGCTTTCCATAAATAACTGCTTTGTTACTTCGTCTAAGGATTTTATTCCATATAGAGAGATATATATAACTTTTCTTTTCTTATAATCTCTCTCTGATTGCCAACGATTATTCTCATGTGTTTCTAATGCTTTATAGAGTCTTTCTTGAATAAAATATGTTTTACCACATCCCCATTCCCCATCAATCATTACGGCATAGTTATATAAAGTTTCGTCAACATAATTCACTATTTCCTTAACAATATCATCATCCGTTAATTTCCTATTTTTCATTCTGTCTACCATGCAATTCTTCCCCCTTATGTCATAGAATAAAATAATTCTATCACCCTTTTACTAAGAATTATATCCCCATTTTATCCAAAGAACTTTCTATAATGCAACAGCCACTTTGCGACACCGTGTCGTAAAGTGGCTGTGCTGTATTCTGGCAGGAATCTTTTAGAAGTATCCTCCCATGATCCCCATCGCTTTCAGTTTTTCGTTCAATTCCTTTAAAATCCGCTTTCTCCGGCTGGCAATGGTTTTCCGGCTGCACCCGCAAAGCTGCGCCGCTTCTTTTACCGTCACTTCCTCAAAAAACAGGAGATACAGAAGGTAGGCGTCTGCCTCCGTCAGATCTTCTATCACAGAGCGCAGTTTTTCCACACAAAGCTCCCGGATTACCATCTCTTCCGGGCTGTCTGCCCTCCCATCTGGTAGAATTCCTTTCTCCGACAGGGCTTCCAGGCTAAATACGCCGTATTTATGCTTTTTCTCATTCTGGTAGCGCTCCCGCCGCCGGGACTGATACCATTCCAGATAGACTTCCCTGGTGACTTCCACCACAGTCCCATCCCCAGCACGAAGAATATAACATTTCCGCTCCTTTGGGCGTTTCCCTCTCATACGGCGCACCTCCCGGAACTGACTTCTTTACCGGAAAAGATTTCTTCCTGCCCTTCCCTCATCCGCCGCAACGCCGCCATAAGCGCCTGGGAAACCGCAGGCTGGGAAATTCCCAGTGACCTTGCAATCTCCCACTGGGTTTCCCCGTAGTAAAAATATAGGATCACAATATCCCTCTGCCGCTTTGTCAGAAGCCCCATCAGCTCCAAAATCTGCTCTTTTTCAATCAACTGCTCCAGAGGCGGCAATACCGGGGAAGCCAGGAAAAACCATTCCTCGGAAACCGCATGGTAAGAAACGACCTTTCCTTTCCGGCTTGATTCCCGATTTTTCATCAGACGATCCTCTCCCTCTAACATCAGGCGCACATACCACTCCTGTTCCTCAAAGAAAGCGGCGTCCACAAAAATCTGCCGTCCGTGGCTCTCATAACAATAACTGCCGCAGCCATGTACGGAGAAAACCGTAGTATACTTCCCTATCCGGTAAAGCGCCCAGCCTTCCAAAAACACCAGAAGCTGCACATCCCCTCCATTTTCCATGCTTACCACCCGTTTCCCATGCCCCAGCAAATGCCGGGCCGTTGGAGCCTTTTCCTCTTTGTCCGGTTGTTTTACGATCCACTTTAAATCCTGTAATGTCACCATAACAGCCACCTTTCTGCCCGCAGGCTACGGGCGGCCAGATGGCAGCGCACAGGAATCCAGGTAAAAGGCAGCAAAAAAGGTTTCCGGCACACCCGTTTTTTTTAACGGGAGCCTGAAACTCCTTCTGCCGCCAGATTATCTCTGCGTCTATATACTTACCGGTACTGCCGGATTGGATCTTTTTCTGGTTCCGTTCGGTTCCGCTTTTCTTCCAGATTTTTTACCCTGTCCTGGTTTTCTTCCATCAGGCTCGAATAATCTCCCATAGCATCATAAGGACAGCTTCTCCGGTAAATCAGGTTTTCTTCCCTGGTCAATGTCCTTCCCTCCTTCCACAATTCCTGTGTCTGTGTTTCCAGTGTATCAGCCGTGCAGAAAAAATCCCTTAGCAGATATGGGGAAAACTGCAGCCGGTTCCCCTCATATCTGTGGAACTTTCCATCCGTCCTTTCCCTCCATCCCGTCCATTAGGGCTTTCATGGTTTTAAGCACGATTTTCTGTTCTTTTGGTTTCAGCCGCCGGATACGGGCAGCCGTTGTTTCCACCGGATCATTCTCTTTTTCCTTTGCCCTTCTCCCCAGCAGTTCATCAGCGTCCGTGTCCAGAACTTCCACCAGCTTTGCGAAAATCTCTACGGACATCGCCGCCTGCCCTCCCTCGATCCGGCTCACTGTGTTGACACTGATACCGGCTTTCTCCGCAAAGGTTTCCTGGGATAAATGGCTGTCTTTCCTCTTCTGCCGGATACGTTCCCCCAACTGGATCAGCCTCTGCGATCCCGCACGGTTTCCCAACACAGTCCCTCCTTCCATGATGGATTTTTACTTTGTGACACCGTGTCGCAAAGTACTCCTGCCATAAAGACAGAAAAAAGCAGCCAGGTATATGGACTTAGCTGCTTTCGTAACTCTCTCATTCACTTGTTCTTCTTCTGTAAAATTTCACACGGCTTTTGCCCTCATAAGCCTTAAGATCCCGGCGAAAATCATTTTCACAAGATAAAAGGCTGCCATCAAAAGACGCCAGGCCAGGACAAACCCGCCAATCACACCGCCGATCAGCAGATTGAATACAAACATCCCTACCGTACCGCCAATATCAAAACCTTTCGGGATGATCCACAGAAACATCTTATGTACGCCAAAGGGGATTCCCATAAATATCCACAATTTCAGGTAATCGCACTGCCCGTGTTCCACGCAGAGGGGATAAAACAGCGCTGACAGGAATACTGCCATTCCTACCGGAACAATCACCTTTTTCACAAATTCATACATCTTAGCCACCTCCGTACAGATCATGATTCACTTCCGCCTGGTAGTAATGGTTCATTGTCATGGACGAATTGTAAAGCGTCGCCAAAAGATATGCCTTGATATTCGCCACTTTGGACGTATTCCGGTGCAGGCTGAACAGTACATACTCGATATGGGAATACGTCAGCTTTAAAAAACGGCTCTTAACTACTGACACCGGCTTGTCCGCCCCGCCGATCCGCACTACACGATTATCCGGCAGCATCAGGATCTCCACCATCAGCTCCACAAGTTCATCTACTTCCTCCCGCTCCCTTTTATCCAAGAAGCACTCATAATCAATGTTGTCCTGTATCAAAGCCCGGTAGGTTTCCATCTTCTCCATCACATCTTCTTCCACAGGATACACTTCATCCGCAGTCAGGGATTGATAAGATTGGATAGGATCAGTCTCACTAAAATCAGTCTTGTTAATATCAGTATTATTAGATTGTGATTTTGGAACTTCTTGAGTTTTGATTTTCACTATTCTTGAAGTATGATTTTCACCATTCTTGAATTGTGATTCTGGAAATTCTTGATTTGTGGTTTTCACCATTCCTGAATTGTGATTTTCACTATTCTTGAATTGTGATTCTGGAAATTCCTGAATTATGGTTTTCACATTCCTTGAATTGTGATTTTCACTATTCTGTGTATTTTCAGGGTTTTCCAGTGTTTTTTCTTCCTGTTCAGAAGAAATTTTTTCTTTTACCAGAAAGTTCTTCACATAGATTACATTCGGTTTTCCCAGCCCCAGGCGTTTCTTTTCAATCAGTCCAATCCCCTGATTACTGTCCAGTTCTTTCATCAGCTTTACCGCTTTCTGTGTCCCGCAATTCAGAAGTTCTGCTATTTCTTCCACGGTAAAAATGATATACACCCGGTCTTCCTCGTCAAACCAGCAGTTCTTAATGCTAAGGCTCATACGGTCTAACATCAGACCGTATAAAACCTTTGCCTCACAGGAGAGGGATTTAAAACATTCTGCTGTAAACAGCACTTTCGGGACACGGTAAAAGCTGTACTGTTCCGCTTCCATCCCACGGAAATAATCAAACTGTATTTCCTGCATCTGTTTCCCTCTCCTTTCCTTGTTTCCACTGTTCCAGAAGCGAATAGATCACTTCCTCAATTTGCGCTTTCGTGTATGCCGTCGGGAAATAATTCCGGATTTTTTTCGGTGAAATCGTCACACTCTGTCCGCTGTTCTCTTTCTTTACCAGAAGCGCATAGACATTTTTCTCTGACAGAGTACCTTTCTCACTCATATCCTTGATCTGTTCCGCCTGGACCGGGGATGGATAAATACTGATATTTGCCACCGCTTCCAACACCAGCTCCTGTTCTTCCGCTTTCAGATAAGACAGCCGCTCCCCGGCTACCATTTTTATATTCCCCTCATCTACAAGCTCTAAAAGGCCATTAATCAGGCTGGCAAGCCGGATATATCTCTGCACTGTCCGTCCGCTGTCCCCGGCTTTTTCTCCCACAGCATCTGCCGTGTGCTTGTCCCCTTTGCTTCCCTGATGTTTCAGCGCCTCATATTTCATCTTGTAGGCCCTGGCTTTCTCGCTGGGCAGAAGGTTTTCCCTCTGGATATTCGTATCCACCATCAGCACCGTGGCGGCATCATCATCCAGATCCCGGATAATCACAGGCATATCCGTTTTCCCTGCCAGCTCACTGGCCCGCCATCTCCGGTGTCCTGCCACTACCTCATATCCGTCTGCACAGGGACGCACAATCCCAGGCTGGATCACACCGTGCTGGAGGATGCTTTCCACAGTCTCCTGCATTTTTTCATCATCCAGCACCTTAAACGGATGGTTCTTAAACGGCTTGAGCTGGCTTAATGGAACCGTTGTATAAGTTCCTTCCACGCTGTTATCTTCCGCACTAAACAGATCCTCATAGGAAGTCAGCTTGATTTTCTCCGCACTCTTACTTTTCATCTGCAAGCACCTCCCCGGTCAGGTGGCGATATCCCTCTGCCACAATTCCTTTCGGATCATGAAGATAAATACTCTTTCCCTCCGCTGTCGTCTCCGCCGCCCGCACAGACATAGGGATACAGTTTTCAAAGATATGAATGTTATTTCCGTAAGCTTCCCGGATCTGTTCGGAAATATCCCTTGCAAAATTTGTCCTGCGGTCAACCTTTGTCAGCAGAATCCCTAGAATGGACAGCCTGGGATTCAACCGTCTATGTACCTTTCCAATGGTCTTGATAAGCTGCTGTAACCCCTTTACAGGCAGGTAAGCCGCCTCTACCGGGATCAGAACGCTGTCCGCCGCTACCAGGGCATTGATCGTGATCATTCCTAAAGAGGGCATACAGTCGATCAGGATATAATCGTAGTCTCTTTTTACCCCGTCCAGATACAGGCGAAGCACCTGCTCCCGGCTCATGACATTTACAAGGGAAGTTTCCAGTCCGGCAAGCTCAATATTCGCAGGGATAAAGTCAATTCCCTCCTCATGGTGGATAATACCCTCTCCCGGTTCCACATCCTCGTCATTGATAATCTTCTCCATGATATTGACTAAGGTTACGTCCAGTTCATCCGGCTCCTGAATGCCTAAACTCACTGCCATGCTGCCCTGTGCGTCTGCCTCCACCAGAAGCACCTTTTTCCCGGCTCTTGCCAGTCCAATTCCCAAATTCACACACGTTGTCGTCTTTCCTACGCCGCCTTTCTGATTAGCGATTGCGATTATCCTGCACATATATATTACCTACCTTTCTTCCTTTTCTGTTCGCTCAATCTCTGCATAAGAGCGAAAATATCGGTTTGTCCCTTTATTGGAAAATATCTCTGATGTCTGGAGAACCCGGATCTCCGGGTGTTTCTCCAGAAGCCGTTTAAACCAGCGAATGTCTCTCACTGTCCCCTGCAGCCTAATCTTCAGCATAAAACAAATCCTCCCAATCCACATAGAAACAGTAATCCGGATACCGGATTTTAATTGCTTCCCAAAAATATCTGGCATCTCCCGTGCAAAAGATGTCACTGACGGAATAAAGCCGTGTCTCAACAATCTGTTCCTCCGTATCGTCATATTCATCTGTCGTAGGTGTTCCATCTGTATAGAGATTAAATGCAATACGGACAATCTTTTCGCTCCCGCTGGTCTGCCATCCTTCCTGCAGACACTCCGGCTTTATAAATCCCGTCTCAAAGTCATAGATCCGGTTTACATTTCGTCTGGTATCTTCTGACAGTCCCATGCAGTAAACCAGTGCTTTATGGTATGTGTCCTGATACCGACATTTTGGAAGATAGGTGTGATAAAACTTCTCATGTTCCTTGTTCTTAAAAGTAATGTTTCTTTTCTTGCTCTTTTCTGCTCCTAACGCTGTGTTCTTTGCCATTTGCTTTTCCTCCTGAATTTTAATTTTATATAAAAAATAGGGACACTCTGCTGCAAGTATCCCTATCTTCTATCAATCTATTGATAGCTCTATATTCACTTTCATAATTCAGGATTTTTTGTGTTCCCCGTACCGAGGTCTAAGGCAACCACAACGGTCACTTTGTTTACAAGCACCTTTTCCTTGTGATTTTCCTCTAATCTATTGAAACTGAAAAAGTCAACAAAGTGCGTAAATTCAAGGATTTCTAGGTATGTTTCCTTTGTAGTCTTACCACAGTCTCCACATGTCCTGTGTTTGGGAAAAAGTCGTGCGGGGTGGCTTCGATGAACTGGTATCCCAGCTCGCTCAGCAGCTTCACATCTCTGGCCAGAGTGGCGGGCTCGCAGGAAACATACACGATACGCTCGACGCCTACGGCGGCGACTGCCTCCAGCAGCTCCGGCCTGCAGCCTGCCCTCGGAGGATCGAGTATGGCAATATCTGCATTACTTATCATCTCAGCCAGCTGCGGATCTATCCTGTTATCTGCAGACTCATCATGCCCGTCCGTCTCGTCTCCTATCCCGGCAGACTCGTAAGTCACATATTCCGGCAAAATCTCCTCTGCCTTCCCACAGATATATCTGGCGTTGACTATACCGTTTATCACGGCGTTTCTGTTGGCGTCCACCACAGCCTCCCTGACGGACTCTATACCGACCACCGCCTCCGCAATATCGGCGCAGTACAGTCCTATGGTGCCCACTCCGCAGTAGAGGTCCAGTATCACAGGCGGCCGGCCGCCTTCCGACAGACCGACGCTGCAGTATTCCTTCACCTTGTCGTACAGTCTTTCCATCTGCACAGGATTCACCTGATAGAAGCTCGCAGGCGATATCTCAAACTCCAGTCCTCCTATGACGTCCCTGATCACCGGCTTTCCAGCTATTATCACGGTTTCATTTCCCATGATCTCGCCGCTCATGACGCGGAGCTGCTCCTTTTCCGTTCTGGCCTTTTTCACCCCGCTGCCCTTCTTGATGCTCAAGGCGGCGCTTTCCAGCGAATATCCGACCTCGTATATCGCATCGTCCAGCATCTCTATCAGCTTGCTGCTGTTGGGAATTCCCTTGCCGTTTATCACCAGCACCACCATCACTTCCTTCGTACTGAAGGCTGTCTTGACGATGAGATGCCTGATGAGACCCTTATCCCACTTGGGATCGTAAGCTGTTATATTGTCCTCCTCCATGAAGCGGCGCAGCGCATCTGCCGCAGCCATGGCGGATACCGACTGAAGAAGGCAGTCTTCACAATCCACCACCTGATGGCTTTTTCTGCGGTAAAATCCCACGGAAGGCTCTCCCAGATTCTCCACCAGACCGCCCTTGCGTGTTATTATGCCGCCTGTACTTACAGGAAACTGCGCCTTGTTTCTGTATCTCAAATGTCCCCAGCCATCGTTATCATCATCAGCCATGCCCACTATGGGATGGATCAGCGGCTCATCTATGCCTGCCAGACGATGCAGCTTTTCGCGCACCTGCCTTTCCTTAAGCTCCAGCTGCGCTTCATATGAGAGACCGCCCAGCGGACATCCGCCGCAGCCCTCCTGAAGAAACCTGCAGTCCGTAGTCTCGTCACGATGCTCCGAATACTCCACGATCTCCACCGGCCTCGAAAAGGCGTAGCTCTTCTTCACCTTGGTGATACTCGCCCTGACCACGTCACCGACCACAGCCCCCGGCACAAATACCACCATGCCGCCTGCTCTGCCGATGCCCTGCCCCTCGTTGCTCATATCTTCAATTTTTACCTCTACGATCTGTCCCTTTTCCATCGAGAAAACTCCTCCTGACTGCCCATCGCACACCATACTCTATTTCTTATCTGCCAGAGACTTGAAAAATTCGTACATCTCCGGCCTTTCACGTTTCATTTTAATCGGTCTGAGCTCCTTATCCGTAAAGCCGTGACTGCTTTTTCCCAAAGCGCACAGCCTTCCGTCCGCACCCCGGACCTCGTATCCGAGGTCGATGGATGCACCGCGCAGCTTTTCCACATGGCAGAACACGGAAATCACCTCGTCGTAAAATGCAGGCAGCTTGTATTCCGCCTCCACCGACAGCACAGGCATCCATACGCCCTCCTTTTCCATCATGTCGTATGGATAGCCGTACTCCCTCATCATCTCCGTCCTTGCCGTCTCAAAATACCTTATGTAGTTGGAATGATGCACTATTCCCATGGCATCCGTCTCGTAATACTGTACTCTTATCTTCGTTTCGAACTTCATGCTTCTCCTCCATGCCTCATGCCTACAGGCCTCTGGCTATCTCCTCTATACGTCTCAATCTGTTGTTTATCCCTGATTTGGAAAGGGCAGGCTTCATGATCTTGCCCAGCTCCTCGATGCCGAGATCGGGATTTTCCAGCCTCGCCATGGCCGCCTCTCTCAGCTTGGGAGACAGTATATCCAGCCCCCTCTTTTCCTCTATCCTTCTTATGGCGTTTATCTGCGCCTCTGCTGCCCTGAGGCTCTTGTCGATATTGGCGTTGTCAAGATTGTTCATCCTGTATGCCTCTGATTTCAGCTCCTTCATCATCATGACCTCATCGAATTTGAAGAACTGACCTGACGCTCCCATTATCGCCAGCATATCCTTGATCTGCTCACCGGCCTTGAGATATACACCGAAGCTTTTCTTCCTCACCACTATCTTCGCCGTGATGTCGATGAAGCTGTTGATGACTCTCCGTATTTCCTTGGCCAGAATTTCCGTTCCTGCGCTGATCTCGAAATGATACTCCTTCTCCGGGTTATTGACGGTTCCCGATGCCATGAAGGCTCCTCGCAGGTACGCCTTTCTGCAGCACTTTGTCTTGATGAGACCGTCGTAAATGCCATCGCTTATGAAGTTCATTCCTTCCTTCACCATAAGGATACCCGTTTCTCTCAGGATCTGCTCACTGAGGTCCTCAGGTCCTATGGACAGCATATAGACGTGTCCCCGCTTCAGCGACTGCTGATCCTGTCCCATCTCCAGCCCTGCGTCCACGGAAAAATACGTCTTTATCAGCGTCTTGTAATGTCTGGCAACCGCCGGATTGCCTGTGGTCATCACTATCCTGAACTTTCCGCCTCCTGCCAGCCTGATGCTTCCCGCCATACGCATGAAGCCTGCTATCTCCGCCAGCATGCAGCATTTTTTTTCAGGCACTATTCTCGCCAGCTCGTTTTTAGTTTCAGATGCAAAGGACATGTTTTCCCTCCGGTTTGCCGCTGCATAAGCCGTACCTTTACGGCCTGCCTGCGGCGCTTTACTTCTTTTCTAAAAAATACAGCCTCCCCGATTCGCCGGAGAGGCCGGTTGCAATATCGTCGTTATGTTATCATACCAAGTTTCCCCTGACGCTGCAGTTATCTTGCAGGTACGGGAATCCCCAGTATCTCTCTTGCCTCATCAGGCGTAGCAGGCTCTCTTCCCAGCAGCTTTGCTATTGCCGCAGCCTTTGCCACCAGCTCGCCGTTGCTCTTTGCCAGAACGCCCTTTTCCAGATACAGCGTATCCTCAAATCCAATCCTCACGTGACCGCCCATGGCTATGGAGGCTGCTGCGATCTTGAAGGCATCCTTGCCTATGGCGCATCCTGTCCATGTACAGCCCGGCGGCAGTGAATCCACGCAGAAGGAAAGATCTCTAACGGTTGCCGACATCTGTACGCCAAGCACGAAATCAAAATGCATAGGATCGTTGATAAAGCCCTTTTTATAAGCCTTGAGAGCGATGTCTATCATGCCCTTGTCGAAGCATTCCAGCTCAGGCTTCATTCCCTTTTCCTGCATTACCTTGCCGAAGGTTTCGATGGTCTTGTCGGTGTTTACAAATATCTCATCGTACCCGAAATTGCATGTTCCGCAATCGAGAGTAACGAATTCGGGGGTCGGCGTTATATTGGTGGAATCCAGTCTTTCCATGTCCGTCATTCCCACGGCTCCTCCCGTTGAAGGCTGAATGATCACATCAGGGCAGACCTTCAGAATGGCGTCAACACATTCCTGGAACCTCTCATGCCTCTGAGTAGGCGTTCCGTCGTCCTCTCTTACGTGAAGATGGATAACTGCCGCCCCTGCATCGTATGCAGACTTGGCCTCTCTTGCCACTTCCTCCACAGTATAAGGAACAGCCGGATTGTGCTCCTTCATTACCTCCGCTCCGCAGATACATGCGGCGATGATTACTTTTGACATTTGCAATCCTCCTTTTCTCTAAAATCATTTTTATTTTGACATGCGGCCTGATGCCTCATGCGTCAAACTTTGATTACAGATCCCTATGCTCCAGCGTCGTGCGTTTTCCCATCTCCTTCAGTCTTCTGTCTATCTCATTGGCCACGGCCACCGATCTGTGGTGACCTCCCGTGCAGCCGATACCGATGTTGAGGCTGTATTTCCCTTCATTCATGTAGTAAGGTATCAGCATGTCTATCATCTCTATGGCCTTCTGTATGAAATCCTGCGTCACCTGATGTCTCAGAACGAATCTGCTGACCTTGGCGTTGTTGCCGGTGAGAGGCCGCAGCGACTTGACGTAATACGGGTTAGGTATGAACCTCATATCGAATACGAGATCGGCAGCCAGAGGTGTGCCCCTCTTATATCCGAAGGACATCACGTTTATCATGAAGGTCTTCCTGTTTTCCTCCGATGTCAGCAGATGCTTGATCTCAGCCCAGAGCTGAGCCGACTTGAGGTTTGACGTATCTATGATGAAGTCAGCCTGCTTCCTCAGTCCCTCCAGCATCTCCCTCTCCTTTCTCAGCCCTGTCGCCACAGGACCTCCCTCGGAAAGAGGATGTGATCTTCTCGTTTCATTATACCTTCTCAGCAGTGTTCTGTCAGTAGCCTCCAGATAAAGAATCTTGTAATCTATATCGTCCTTTTTCAGCTCATCCAGCGACTCCTTCAGGTCATCAAAGAGCTTGCCGCCTCTTACATCTATGACGAAGGCAGCCTTATCGATCCCCTTGCCGTTGGCTGTCAGATCTATAAAGCTCTTGATGAGAGCCGGAGGCATATTGTCTATACAGTAGTATCCCATATCCTCCAGACAGTCTATCGCCTGCGTCTTACCTGCTCCCGAAAGTCCTGTAACGATTATTGCTTCCATTTTTCTACCTTTCCCTTATATTCACTATTCTCTTAACATCCAATCCCGCTCTTATTGCTCTCTCCAGTCCTTCTTTGAAGTCTCCCACTCTTCCCGGCGAATGGGCATCGCTGCTGATGATGAACTTCACGTCCTCCACCTGCGCAGCAGTCCTTATCTCTTCCTCTGTCATATGGCCGTGCCACGTATTTATCTCCATCAGCGTGTCCGTCTCCGCACACACCTCTGCTATGGTCCTGATATCGAAAGGTCCCTTGTCTCCCGGATGGGTGAGTATGGATATATCGTTTTTTCTCAGAGCCTCTGTGACCATCCTGGTGTTGGACTCTCTCAGCGATTCCTCTCCTATTTTTATGCCCTTGCTCCAGAGCCAGTTGCGTACGCAGCTGCATCCGAACAGACCGTAGTGATATCCTGCGATGACAAAATCGAACTCGTCGAACTCCTCAGGCCTTATATCCAGTCCGTTGCCGCTTTTTACGATGTTGGCCTCAACGCTCATCTTGATGTTCATCTTGGGATATTTGACGTTCATCCTCTCTATATCGTTTCGCATGTTCACGAAGTCCTCTCTGTTGACTCCGTAAAACAGGTGCCCCGGCCCGTGGTCTGAAATGGCCACGAACTCCATGTTTCTGTTGAATGCCTCCCTTACATTTTCCTCCACGGTTCCCTTGCCGTGGGAATACGTCGTATGCGTATGCAGATCGTAGAACATTTCGTATTTATCTGCGATGCTGCTTTCAGCTTCTTCTTTGCCTGTTTCTTTTTCTTCTGGTCCTTCTTCGCAGACTTCCTTTTCGATGTCCTCTTCCTTTGATATCTCTTCCGATGCTTCTTCGATTATTTCATCTTCACCTGTTTTTTTTTCGTCTGCGTCCTGCTTTGCTTCCCTGTCCTTCATGCCCTTGTTGTTTATGTCCTTATTCTCCAATTATCCTTACCTCCGGTTCCAGCATTACCCCGAATTTATCCATTACCGTCTGCTGAACTATCTCCATAAGCTGCAGTATGTCCGTAGCGGTGGCATTCTCCCTGTTGATTATGAATCCGCTGTGGAGCTGCGACACCTGAGCCCCTCCCACAGAAAGGCCCTTCAATCCCGCATCCTGGATCAGCTTTCCCGCAAAATAGCCTTCAGGCCTTTTGAAAAAGCTCCCTGCACTGGGAAAGCTCACAGGCTGCTTGGAATTTCGCTGCGCCGTAAGTTCCGACATCCTTGACTTTATCGAATCCATATCTCCCTTCTCAAGCTTGAGTACCGCCTCCACGACTATCTCTCCGCTTTCGTGAAGAGCTGTATGCCTGTAGCCCATCATCAGCTCCTCTGCCGTCACGAATCTATCCTCCGAGCCATCTTCCGAAATCAGTCTGACCCTTTCTATGATATTTTTCATTTCGCCGCCGTAGGCTCCCGCATTCATGAATACAGCCCCGCCTATCGAGCCGGGAATTCCCGATGCGAACTCCATACCGGCAAGACTTTCTTCAGCCGCAGCCCTTGCAGCTGTGGAAAGCAGCGCTCCGGCGCCGCATATGAGCCTTTCTCCTTCCGCCTTTATCTTATTAAAGGCATCTCCTATCTTGACGATGGTTCCTCTGTAGCCTCCATCCCTCACCAGAACATTGGAGCCGTTGCCCAGTATCATGTACGGATATTCACCTTGCGCCAGCACGCCAAGTATTTCTCTCAGCTCCTCAACACTCCGGGGAACGACCATGATATCAGCCCTTCCGCCGGCTCTGAAGGAGGTATGACGCACCATCGGCACATCCGACAGTATATTGCCTTCATCGGTTTTCTCCGCCAGCTTCCTCTTCAATTCGTTTAATCCCATTGTAAAACCGCCTTCCCGTATATTTATTATATTTTACAATAATTGCGACATAAAGTCTTGTTATTTTTCATTTCTTATAAATATTTTATTTTTTCTCGATTATTGGGGTTGAATTTATGCATAAAGCATGTATAATAATAACATGTTATAAATTTTTATGCACTCTAGGAGGATTTAACAATGGCTAAAGAAAAAGTCGTATTAGCCTATTCCGGTGGACTGGATACATCCATCATCATGACATGGCTCAAGGAAAACTACAACTACGATGTTATCGCAGTATGCTGTAACGCAGGACAGAACGAAGATTTTGAAGCTATCGAAAAAAAGGCTCTGGCAACAGGCGCTATAAAAGCATATACAGTTGACATCAGAGAAGAATTCATCACTGATTTCATATGGCCTACATTGAAAGCAGGCGCCATATACGAAGGTCAGTACATGCTGGGTACTTCCATGGCAAGACCTCTCATGGCAAAGAAGCTGGTTGAGATCGCCGAAAAGGAAGAGGCTTTCTACATAGCTCACGGCTGCACAGGTAAGGGAAATGACCAGGTACGTTTCGAAACCACCATCAAGGCTCTCAACCCTGCCATCAAGATAATCGCACCTTGGAGATTCTGGGACTTCAGCTCAAGAGAAGACCTGATAGATTATGCCAAGTCCCACAATATTCCTATCAACCAGACAACAAAGAAGATATACAGCCGTGACGAAAACATATGGCATATATCACATGAAGGCGGAGAGCTTGAGAACCCTTGGAACGAGCATCTCAAGACTATCCACGTGCTGAGCGTTCCGCCTGAAGAAGCTCCTGACGAGCCTGAATACGTTGATATAGATTTCGAACAGGGCGTTCCTGTAGGTCTCAACGGAGAGAAGATGGGTCCTGTAGAGCTTCTTTCAAAGCTCAATGAAATGGGCAGCAGAAACGGCGTCGGCACCATCGACATCATAGAAAACCGTCTCGTAGGAATGAAGTCCAGAGGCGTATACGAAACTCCGGGAGGCACCATCCTCTTTGCCGCCCACGCAAATCTGGAACAGCTGATCCTTGACAGAGACACCACTCAGTACAAGGCCATCGTTGCACAGAAGTTCGCTCAGCTGGTATACGACGGCTTATGGTACACTCCTGTAAGAGAAGCCATCAGCGCCTTCGTGGATGTTACCCAGAAAGAGGTTACAGGTACGGTTCGCATGAAGCTGTACAAGGGCAGCGCCGTAGCCGCAGCCAAGAAATCACCGTTCTCACTGTACAACGAAGAATTCGCTACATTCAGTAAGGACGACGTATACGATCAAAGCGATGCAGAAGGCTTCATAAATCTGTTCTCACTGCCGCTCAAGATCCGTGCTATACAGAAACAAACGCTTGAAGGAGGAGCTAAGGAACATGAAGCTTTGGAAAGGAAGGTTCTCAAAGGCATCGACTTCGTCGGCTGATGAGTTCAACGCATCCATCGGATTCGACCAGAGAATGTACAGAGAAGATATCACCGGCAGCATAGCTCATGCGAAAATGTTGGGAAAGCAGGGTATCATAACACCTGATGAGGCTCAGCTCATAATCAAAACGCTGAATGAGATCCTGGATGATATCGAAGCAGGCAATGTGGAATTCACCATCGAATCCGAGGATATCCACATGAACATCGAAACGCTCCTTACCGAAAGGATCGGCGATACAGGAAAAAAACTTCATACGGCCAGAAGCCGCAACGATCAGGTCAACGTGGACATCAGGCTATACCTTAAGAAGGAAACGGCTTCAATAGACGCTCTTCTTAAGGAGCTGCTGGAAGCCCTTGAAAAGCTTGCCAAAGAGCACGTGGACACCGTAATGCCGGGATACACACACCTGCAAAGGGCACAGCCTGTCACGCTGGCATATCATCTGTTGGCATACTACCAGATGTTCTCCCGCGACAGGGAAAGGTTCGCTGACTGCCTTCAGCGCATAGACAGGCTTCCTCTGGGAAGCGGTGCGCTGGCAGGCACCACCTACAATACCGACAGAGATTTTCTTGCCAAAGAGCTGGGCTTTGCCGGTGTCCTGCCCAACGGCATGGATGCCGTGGCTGACAGAGATTTTTCTATAGAATTCATCAACTGCTGCGCCATCTCAATGATGCATCTTTCAAGATTCTGTGAGGAGCTGATAAACTGGAGCTCGGTGGAATTCGGCTTCATCGAGATGGACGACGCATATTCCACAGGCAGCAGCATAATGCCACAGAAGAAGAATCCCGACATGGCCGAGCTGATCCGCGGCAAGTCCGGAAGAGTATACGGTGATCTTATGACATTGCTGACCATATGCAAGGGTCTGCCTATGGCATACAACAAGGATCTTCAGGAGGACAAGGAGCCTGTCTTCGACGCAGCAGACACGTTGAAGGCTTCCCTGGGAATATTCAGAGAGATGATCCTTACCATGAGTGTGAAAAAGGACAGCATGGAAAGCGCAGCCAAATACGGCTATATGAATGCCACAGATGCCGCCGATTATCTGGTATCAAAGGGGATTCCTTTCAGAGACTGCCATGAGATCATAGGAAGGATCGTACTGCACTGTATCGGCAAGGGAATAGCCATAGACGATATGTCCATGGAAGAGTTCAAATCCTTCTCCGATAAATTTGAGGACGATATCTACGACAAGATATCCATCAGAAGCTGCATAGAGGCCAAAAAATCAAAGGGCTCCACGTCCTTTGAAAGCGTAAAGCAGCAGCTTGCCGATATAGAAAAGCTCAACAAGTGAAAATAATTCCTCAATATAATATGGTCTTTAAGATCAAAAGAGAACGCTCCTTACCCGGGAGCGTTCTCTTTGATTTAATATATAATAATCCTTTTATTTTACGTGATTTACATGCACTGTCTGAATCCTGCTGCGCCGAAGTCCAACAAGTCCTCACACCGCATCTCATCAGCCCTTTGCTCTGCCGTCCAGGTATTCCCTGCATGCATCCAGAGTACCCTTCATCTTATCGCTGACGGCTCTGCAAAGGAAATTGTAGAATTCCTCCTGCCTGTGACCCTTGAGGCACTGCCCCACTATATCAAAATAATCCTGCCTGGCTATAGGCATGTTTATCGGAGCAAAGCCGTTTTCCATGAGAAAGTAGTTGAGGGCGAAGATTGCCAGCTCTCCGCTGTAATCCTTGAAGGGATATATGTCGATGATCTTGTTGTGTATGTACATGGCCTTCAGTATCACATTGTTGCCGGCCTCCCTGCTGTATATCCTGCGAACTGCCGCATTGAGCTTTTCCTCTATGTCCACGGAATGCTCAGGCACATGGTTGAAGGCATAGAGAACAGGATTGTTTTTTCTGAAATATGCATCCTCATCCTCAGTCAGTATCCTGTATGCGCTTACCAGCAGATGCTTGTCCAGATAATTACCCATTTCCAGACAGTTGAATGCCACCCTCACAACCTTTTCGAATTTCTCTATGAAAAGATAATCTCCTATGGGAACATCCTTCTGCAGCTCACCGCCTTTAAGGATCTCCGATATGTTTATTTTATCATGTCTTGGATTTCTTACGAGAAGAGAGCCCCTTATGATATCTATCTTGTTTACCTCCCTGACAGCAGACTTCAGCAGCACGTCGTCCTTCAGCACGCCTGCCAGCTCTCTTCGCATTTTGTATAGTTCCTCGTGCATCAAAACTCTCCTAACCCACCATGAACCCGATTCTGCCTACAGCGCCGGGATATTTATACATGTCCGCCTTTTCATCATCGTCCTGCACCTTTTTTAGAGCCGGCATCTTATCCTTCAGCAGCTGATAGCTTATACTCGGCATGAATATGATATCGAATCTGTGCTGAAACGTCAGCTGCAGAAAATCAAGAACCTCGTCGTCGCTGTAGCCCTCCTTCAGGCTCACATGAAGCGTGATTCCCAGCTTCTGCCCTACGGCCTTGTTTATCCCGTCGATGACAGGGCCCAGCTCTCTGCCATCGTTGGTTTCCTTGTACCTGGTATAGTTCAATGTATTGACCTCAATGATCACATCCGTTATTCCGTCGGACTTGAGCTGCTCTGCCCTGTCGGCAAGATCCTGGCCGTCTGTTATTATGCTTTTTCTGTTTTCCAACATTGTTCCCCTTCTCTTACCTAAATTTTCTATTATTTTATTCTACTTGAAAATCCTTTACTAGTCAAGGATAGCCGATTGTGATAAACTGTATATATGAATATACTTGTAATAGGTGATACACACGGAAAATTCAATAAGGTAAGAGACATACTGCCCAAGCTGAAAAACATAGATCTCATCGCCCATACAGGCGACCATTACAGCGATGCGGAAAAGCTGTCAAAGGAAACAGGCATACCGGCAGTGGCGACAAAAGGCAACTGTGACGGAAGCTTCAGCAGCAGCGATTTTCAAATCATAGAGACTGAATACGGACGACTGCTGCTTACCCACGGTCATACGGAAAACGCAGGCTATCAGCTGAACTCCCTCATGTACAAGGCTATGGAAAATGACTGCAAGGCAGTCCTCTTCGGTCATACCCACAGAGCCCTCATAGATGAGGCCGAAGGCATACGCTTCATAAATCCGGGAAGTCTGACACAGCCCAGAGACGGCAGCGACGGCTCGTATGCCATAGTAAGGACGTCTGAAGACAATCTTGATGCGTCCATAGTATATTACTCCACTGTAATGGGCGGCTCCAGAAAGCCGCAGGCCGGATTTATAAGGAATCTGCTGAACTACAGCGACAGATTCTGAGGAGCTTTTCAGCCGGATAATATATCAGTATAAAAAAGCGGGATACATGAAATATGCATCCCGCTTTTTGTT
>CAUDEQ010000038.1 GCA_958448635.1 uncultured Bacillota bacterium
ATCTGAAACCGATCGCCCCACATTTCCTTTGCCAGTTTCAATCCGATTTCGTGTGCCTGCTGTGGTGTAACCTCATCAGGCTTAAAGCTCTGATACCCGTGCCAAGCGATATATCCGTCGTCCTTTCCGTATTGTTTTTTGGTGAGTATCATCTGCCGCAAAGCAATCTCTTTTAAGCAGTTAATGGCGGAAACATACTCTCCGTTTTCAGTAGCTTCGGGTCGGCTGACATAGGAAAAGACATTGTAGAAGTCCTGCAAGCATTTATCTTTTGATACGGTCTTTTCGGGATTTTCTACATAGTCGATCAGGTCTTTTAATCTGCCTTTGATATGCCAAAGTGAAGTTGTAGCCATTATCCCACCTCCTGCAAATCTAATATTAAATACTCGATTTCTTTACAAATTTCAAGTGCGGAAGGCTCATATATTGCGCATTTCTTGAAACCGTTATGGACTGAGTAGAGGGAATTTAGCAGTTCCCAAAACTCCCGTGGCGGCTTTGCTTTTGGTGTTTTGCCTGCACAAAGCTGCCTTATGAACTCGGACTGCGACAGTCCGCAAAGGTTAGCACAACGCTCAAGCTTTTGTTTTTCTTCTTCGCTCAGTCTTACTGTTATGACCTTTTTATCACTTTGTTTCCTGCTCAAAATATATCATCTCCATTCTTGTGTTTTTGGCTTTGTAAAGGGGTATTCAGGGGTGCTTCCCCTGAGTTAGTCCACACGCCTTTAGGCTGTGGATTTGGATTTTGGGTATCAAAATCCGATGCTCGTTACTGTTGTGGACACACTTTCTCTCCTGTTTTCGCCGGTCTGCCTGAATGTCGTTTTTCTGTCCCTGCCCCGGAGTTTCACCACAGCGTTGCTGTGCTCGCTCCTATCAAAAAGAGGTCGTCGCACAGTCATATCCCATCCAGCCGGTCATTAAGTTGTAACCGGCTTTCGGGCAACAAAAAAGCCGGCACACAAATGCGTACCAACTACCCGCAAAAAGGATAGACCTATCCCTTGCGGTGTGGCTTCACATTCATGTAACCGGCTTTGTAATTCAAAGTCGAAACTGTCATTTACGCTTGACCACTGCCGACAGTTTAGGGCAGTTCTGGAAGCGGCGGTATTTTCTTGACGATGGTAATCGTCTGCATACCCGCTGGCGTTGTCCGGCTTGCAGCCGTTCTCTCAATAAAATCTGTGAAAATATATTCAGTTGTAGGACATATAAACTGTCACTTTATATTATATAGAACAAATGTTTGCTTGTCAAGATTTTTCTCGTAAGCTGTATACAAAAAATCGTCCTGTGAAGTTTTCACAGGACGATTTCATCATTGATTATTTGCTGTATTTTCTCTTGCGGCTGTAAAGAACGGTGCCGGTCAGGGCAGTACCCGCAGCCAGCATTACCGCAATCCAAAGAGCGATATTGCTGTTGTCGCCGGTCTGTGGTGACTGGGTATTATTGTCGGTTTCCGAGGAGTCAGAATTTTCGTTGCCCGATTCCGTCGGTTTGTAATCCGGATCGGCTGCGCCGCAGACGGTGCATTTGCCATCTTCATAGCTGTGGCCGATAGCCGGGATGTCCGCCACATCCTTCGTATCCGTATAGGTCTGGCCGTTAAATTCGAAGGTCGCCATATAAGTAGTCACGCCGCTTTCCGTGCAGGTGGCAGGCGTTTTCACTTCTGATGTAACGGTTACATTTGGGCTTTCCTTATGTTCCGAATTGTTTTGACAGGTAAAGGTCACCTTGCAGCTCGCTCCGTCCTCTGACCAGTTCCACTCCGGTTCGCCCCAGACATGGCCAAGTTTTTCTATGACAGTTCCTCTTTCCAGGATTTCTCCGCATACCTTGCAGACTTTATCCCCGGTGTAGCCATCTTCTGTGCAGGTCGCTTCCTTTGCACCTTTCACTTCTGACTCCCCATGGCCTTTGGCCGGAATCACGGTGCTTTCAGCGGTGATTTCGTTTACACCGTTCTCATCTTTGAAATACTTATCAAAGGCAGCAGAGTACCAGTACGCGCTGTTTCCGTCCACCGTGCAGGTGGGGGCTTTCGCCTGGATTTTTTCCAGCGGCATGTTTTCCGCATAGATTGTGGCGTCAGCGTCATAGGTCTGCGTCCCCTTGCTGATCCATGTTTTCGTATCGCCATCTTTGAAGAAGAACGCATACCCGGTGGGATACTCTGCAACAGTGCTTCCCTCTGTCGTATAGCGATATTGTTCCGAATTATCCTGCATAACAATCGTAATGCGGACAGGCACATAAGAAGTTACACCATCGGGAAGATTGCCTTTTAAAACGGGCAAGCCATTGGAGCCTTGCCCCCATGGTTTCTCTGTCTGCGGCTCGTTCAGCAGCCACGCCACCTCGCCGGAGGCGAACGCTTCCGCACTTTTTTCTTCTACATTATCAACTGTACCGCTATTGATGCTTACAGCTTTATCGCCTGTTCCGAAAAGGAAATAGCAGTTTTCTATGGTGCCAGTATTCCAACCGCACACGCCGCCGGCATAACCAGAACCGTCTGTGCTTGTGCCTGTGCCGCTGACTTCTCCCGTGTTATAACAGTTTTCTATGGTGCCGTAATCATTACAACCGCACACACCGCCGGCATGACCAGAAGCGTCTGTGCGTGTGCCTGTGCCGCTGACATCTCCTGTGTTGTAGCAGTTTTCTATGGTGCCGTAATCATTCAAACCGCACACACCGCCGGCATAAGCAAAACCGTATGAGCTTGTGCCACTGACATCTCCTGTGTTGTAGCAGTTTATTATGGTGGCGCTGTTCCCATTAGCACCGCACACGCCGCCGGCATAAACAAAACCATATATGCCGCTGACTTCTCCTGTGTTGTAGCAGTTTTCTATGGTGCCAGTATTCCGACCGCACACGCCGCCGTCATAACCAGCACCGTCTGTGCTTGTGCCTGTGCCGCTGACTTCTCCCGTGTTATAACAGTTTTCTATGGTGCCGTAATCATTACAACCGCACACACCGCCGGCATGACCAGAAGCGTCTGTGCGTGTGCCTGTGCCGCTGACATCTCCTGTGTTGTAGCAGTTTTCTATGGTGCCGTAATCATTCAAACCGCACACACCGCCGGCATAAGCAAAACCGTATTCGCTTGTGCCACTGACATCTCCTGTGTTGTAGCAGTTTTCTATGGTGCCACCATTAAAACCGCACACACCGCCGGCATAAGCAAAACCGTATTCGCTTGTGCCACTGACTTCTCCCGTGTTATAACAGTTTTCTATGGTGCCGTAATTCCAACCGCACACGCCGCCGGCATAAACACGATTGCCTGAACAAGTGATTTTGCTGTCCTCAAGGCTCACATTTTTGATTGTGCCGCCTTCGCCTAAACAGCCGAATAATCCTGCGTATATAATATTATCGGATTGTATATCCACTTTAAGTCCTGTAATGGTGTGTCCGTCGCCGTCAAATGTGCCTTTGTATTGGTTACTGTCATTTCCGATTGGTGTCCAGTTCGTGTCGATTGGGAGGGTAATATCCGCTGTCAGCACGGCGCAGGCGGTATTATCTCCTTCGTTTACTTTTATCGCAAACTCGTAAAGGTCAGCCGCTGCTGCGATTTCGTAGGGATTTTCCTTTGTGCCTTCCCCCTCCATAGCAAAAGCATTTGCAGGAAACAGAACAAGTATCATCATGAGCGATAACAATACCGTCAATGCGCTTTTAAATGATTTTTTCCTCATAAAACTTCCTCCTTCATTCCGGGCTCCATTGATTTGCCTGACCGAAACGCATTTTTTCATGGTCGCAAACGCCAAATAATGGGTTTTCTTTTTGCGGATAGCAGCGGCAAGGAACTGCAATCCATACCGGCTGGGGTTTCGTTTGGATATCGGGATTATTTTCAACAAACAATACTGTTATCCCCCCTCACCGCCTTGCTGCAAGGGCAACAAGGCTGACAAATAAACCAGGCGCACCCCGCCCGTTTCAGAACGGGCGGAATACGCCTTGAAGGAATATGCAACTTTGCTCTTGACAGGAAAAAGGGCAGAATTATGGCCGGCCGGATGGCTGTTAGCATTGTCCTCCTTTTCTGATCCATTGTCAAGCCCTCTCTTCACATAATTATACTTCTATATTGTATCAGAAAATCGGCTTATTTTCAATATGTTTTCGAGAAAAAAAGACTGTGCCATGACAATCCATACCTTTCATCTGAAACAGTCCGTCCTGCTGCGTGGACATTTAGAGGTCAAAAAAGCCTGATTTTAAGCCGTTTTCCGAGCCTGAACTTTGAGGGTCAAGGTGTTTGTACCTTGCCCCTCGTTTTTGCGTTAGAAAGCGTTACAGGCTCATTTTTGCAGCTTTATCATAACCTTGTCCACAAGGCCTGTATCTCTTACCTGCTCAGCAGCTTGTTGCGGCAGACAAGCAGTGCGTTGAAAAGATACCGCCGTTCCTCTGCTGTGAGGTAAAGGCGATACTTTCGCTTTTCATACGAAGATCACCTCGGCGTTAACGGTTTCTGTAACCGCCGACCGCAGGGCGTTCATTCTGCGTATCCACTCCATCTGATTACCGGCTTTCAGTGTTTCGGTAATGCCTTCAAGTTCTGCTCTCTGCTTCATAAGACGGTCAAACAGTCTCTGCGCCTGTTCTTCAACATCGGCAAGGTAGGATTGCAGCTTGCCGCTTGTTAAAAGGCTGGTATAAAGTGCCTTTTTATGCTCACGGATATACCGCAAATACCGCTGTCCCCATATGCCGATGTGCCGTTCTTCTTTTTGGGCGGGTAATGTGAGATCAGGAAGATAATAATCGCCTTGTAAGGTATAGCTGATACCTGTTTGCTCGTTATAAATATTCTTTTGCATAATCACGCCTCCTTGCAGATCACTTTAAACTTCTTTTTCTTTGCGTTTATGATTTTAAGCAAAATTTCGTCAACTGCTTCTGTGTATCTTCCGTCAGCAATCAAACGGTTTCTTAATTCGTTCAGGCTGTTAATAATCATTCTACGCTCATATTCCTCAAGCACTATGTAATATTTTTCTTTCATCACTGTCACTCCCTCAATAAATCTTCAAAAGGGGGTTCGGAAGTGACGAAAGTATCAAGCATAAATTTAGCTCCTAAGCGAAATCCCATAATAAAACTGTCTAAATTATATTCTCCGTTAACAATGCTCCAAGCGTTTACATAGTCGAGAAATTGCTTTTTGTTTTTATCAGATAGCGCTGTTGTCAAAAAATCTTCATTCGTCATCAGGATTTTCATTTGTTTTTGAACAGCCTTATTTTGTTTTGTGCTTCTCGCTTGCGGCTCGATGTTACCATAGTAAAATTCTTCAATAAAGTTTTTCATTATGTAATCCTCCGTTATAAGTTGAATTATCCCACTAATTCAATCAAACTGGCTGATTACAAAAGCCGAAAGGAGGCAGCTTCCTTACGAAGTGCCTCCCTTCCCATCTCTTTTAAATTTATTTTGTCAAATTTTGTCAAAGCATTTCTTTTGTTTAATTTTTTATCGTAAATGCTATTTATTTCTTTTCGGCTTCTTCCTCAGCAACCTCTTCTGCTTCCTCTGCTTCTTCTACAGTCTCTGCAGCTTCTTCAGGAGCTTCAGCGGCCTCTTCGGTTTCTGCAGCTTCCTCTATTTCTTCGTATTCCTCTGCTTCTTCTACAGGAGGCTCTTCTTCAACAGGGGCAGCCTTCTTCATTCTCTTTGGTTTTGCCTTCTTTACTTCTGCTTCTTCCTCTTCTACATCGTAATCATCAGGCTTAGCCTTTGCAGAAGGTCTCTTTCCTTCTTCTACAACCTTGGATACAGCCCATCTCATGATTTCGAACTTAACCTTGTCTGCACCAACCTGAATGATAAGAGATTCATCCTTTGTTTTAACGATCTTGCCACAGATACCGCCGATGGTTATGATCTCATCTCCCACCTGAACGCCGCTTCTCATGGCATTTACTTCACGCTCTCTCTTCTTCTGCGGTCTGATAAGTAAAAAATACATTACTAATATCAGAATGACTAAAGGTAATAACATTGATATCGTTCCGCCCATTTACTACTCCTCCTATTCGAGTGAAACTCATGTTGATTTAGCTTGCTGTTTAGTGTCAATTTGTAAAATGGTGCCGGCGATGGGGGTCGAACCCATACGGTGTTGCCACCACGGGATTTTGAGTCCCGCACGTCTGCCAATTCCATCACGCCGGCGTAACGCTACAATTATACCATCATACCGTTACTATTTCAAGCTCTTCTTCCTTAATTTTCTCCATATGCTTTTTGGCGAAAATCTTGTACATCACAGGAATTATAAGCAGCGTTGTCAGCGTAGCGTATATGAGTCCGCCTATGCAGACAACAGCTACAGGCTGTACCATTTCCGCACCTGTACCGATTCCCAGAGCCAGCGGAACAAGACCCAGCACAGTGGTAATAGCCGTCATGAGAATAGGCCTCATCCTTACTGCGCCTGCGGAAATTATCGCTTCATCCATATCCATTCCCTCAAGCCTGAATCTGTTTATGCAATCCACCAAAACGATGGCGTTGTTTACTATGATACCCATCAGCATAACGAAGCCCATCATGGATACCACGCTGACCTCCATGCCGCATATTATCAAAGCCAACATTCCTCCTGTAAATGCCAGAGGCACCGTGAATATTATGATGAACGGTGAACGCAGCGACTGGAACTGAGCCACCATTACAAGGTAAACCAGTATGAATCCCACCAAAAGCATCAGCATCATCTGACCCATGGCGTCCATTATCTCTTCGTTTTCACCGGCAAACTGCATATCTATCTCGGAAGGCACAAGCCCCTTGTCTTCGATCATCTCCTTAACGTCAGCCGTTACCTTGGTTATGTTACTGCCGTCCTTTACCGATGCCGTCACCTGAAGGCTTCTCTTCTGATTGTCATGATTTATCATGTTCATGGAAGCATCCGTATGGATATCGGCAACAGACGTGAGGCTGACCTCCTCCTTTGATCCGTCAGGCTTGCTCACCGTCAGCTTCATGTTTTCCAGATCGCTTCTGGTGAAGCCTGATGACTGGTTTTCCACCACCACATCCATGGAGGAGCCTGCCTGATTGAGCGCTGTCGCATCGGATGTTTTGGTGAGCTTATCCGACACCTGCTGATAGAACTGCGCCACAGTGAGACCGTTTTTCATCGCCACGTTTTTGTTGACGACAATCCTCAGCTCTTCCGTGCTTTCTGCATTTATATCCGAAACCTCCTCCAGAACGTCCATGGATTTCAGCTCACGCTCTATGGCAACTCCCGTATTCCTCAGCATATCGAGGTCGTCTCCATAGAGATTGATGGTGACTCCCGGACCTGTCAGCATTTCCGTCATATCGGTATCGGCGCTGGTCACCACCTCGCAGTCGTATTTCTTACCCAGCTTTTCCAGCTTGTCGGCTATGACCTTGCCGTTTTCCACCTTGCTTTCATCAAGGACTATATACAGCATGGTGGAGGTCACATCCTGCTGACCTGACGACATACCCATCATGCTCATCATATCAGAGGAAAGCATAGCTCCCACAGTCTCAACTCCATCCACCTTGGATGCTGCCTCTGCCATGGCATCGGTGGCTTCTATGGTTTCATCAAGAGTGCTGTCCTCAGGCATCTGTATAGTCGCCGATATCTGAGGTGTACTCATGGAAGGCATCATTATAAAGCCTCGCATCAGCGCAATGCCGAAGGACGCCACCAGCATCACAACGGCTCCCGCAATGAGGAGCTTCTTATGCCCAAGACTCCATGATGCCAGCTGACGATATTTGTTTATAGGCTTGCTGTCGCTGCCCAGCATGGCATTTTTAGGCTCTTTTGTAAGCATGCCTTTTGCCATGGCAGGCACAAGTGTCAGCGCAATGATGAGACTCGCCAGCAGCGAATACGTTATGGTAAGAGCCAGATCCACGAAGAGCGTCTTGGTCATTCCGTTTACGAAGACGATGGGAACAAATACGCATATAGTGGTCAGCGTCGATGCGGTTATGGCTCCTGCCACCTGCGTAGCCCCCGATACAGCCGACTGTATCCTGCTGTATCCCATGGAGCGCAGCCTGTATATATTCTCTATTACAACTATGGAGTTATCCACCAGCATGCCGACGCCCACAGCCAGACCTGAAAGTGAAATCATGTTCAGCGTCACTCCCGAAAAATACATCAGCGCTATTGCAAAGATGACGCTTACAGGTATGCTTATTGCCGTTATGAGAGTCGGCCTTATATCTCTCAGGAAGAAGAAAAGGATCAGGATTGCCAGCACAGCTCCCATCAGAAGATTCTGAAGCACGGAGTCGATGACTATATCTATATATTCTCCCTGATCCGCCAGCATGGTAAATTCAAGTCCGTCATACTTGTCCTCCAGCTGGGCAAATTTTTCCGCTATGTTTTCAGATACCACGGCGGTAGCATAACTGGACTGCTTCGTAAAGCTCAGGGTAACTCCGTTTTCACCGTTTATCTTGGCATAAGTGTCTGAGGCGGTGTCGTTGTATGTCACCGTGGCGACATCCGACAGCCTGACAGGCTCCATACCATCTATGCCCATGTCCACCAGCACAAGATTTTCCAGCTCGCCCTTGTCCTTGATCTTGTCTCCGACGCTTACAAGGATCTCAGCTTCACCGTCAGTCACATAGCCTGCCGGCATGGAAAAGTTCTGGGCGTTGAGAATCGCCGAAATGTTGCTCATGGTGAGAACGCCTGTCATATCGGCGCTGGCAAGAGCCGCCTCCTTGGAGCTTTGTATTTCTGAAAGCGCCTGCTGCAGCTGGTTCACGGTGGCGGCAATGGTGCTTTCTGCAGCGGCAAGATCTGCATACCGGGTGCTCATGGTGAAGGAAGATGACTGAAGCTGCTTATCTATCTCAGCTATGTTCGATTCAAGCACTTCCAACTGCTTTTCCAGCTGCTCCTTAACCTCGTCGTTAGGTGCTGCGTTTATAGCCTCCTGCAGCTGCTTTTTGCTGTTTTCCATCTGGCTCTTCATGGCCGTAGCCTGCTGATAGCCGGAGACGATACCCTCCTTGCCCTGCTCTATCTGCTTTTTGCTGTCATTGGCGGCATTGATGCCGCTCTTTATCTGGCCTTCAGCGCTGCCCATCTGTGAGTTTATGCTTGATGCCACCTTGGCGTTGATATCGTTGATTTTTTCCTGAGAAAGCACCACCTGAATATTGTCGGTTATCATTCCCGTGGTGGACAGCGATGCCACACCTTCTATGCCTTCCAGCGAATTGTTCAGTTCGTCCTTTATGAACTGGGACAATTCACCTGCGGATTTTCCCTCCATGCTGACTGCTGCCGTCACTACAGGCATCATGTCGAGATTTATCTTCATGACCAGAGGCGTCGCCGCCATTTCCGGCAAAACGCCCTCTATCTGATCTATCTTGTTCCTTATATCCACCGAAATGGAGCCCATGTCCACTTCGTCGGAAAACTCAATGGATATGATGGATGAATTGGCGGCAGATACCGATGTGATGTTCTTGAGATTGGAAAGAGTTGCAAGCTGCTGCTCCATGGGATCGGTTACCTCCGTCTCCACTTCCTCAGGGCTTGCTCCCGGATATGTGGTCATCACCACTACGAAAGGCGTATTTATATTCGGAAAAAGATCCGGCGTCATCTTCATGTACGATATGACACCGAATACAAGTATCACGATTACTGCAACCAGAATGGTAAAAGGTCTTCTTACACTGAATTTAGAAAGCATTTATTCCTCCATATGTCCTTATTAGCGTACCGCTAATTATATACCCTTTTCATTCCTCTATCAAGAAAATATGGAGGTTTGAGAAATTATATCTCCATACGGCACACGGAAATACTCTATCCATATATATTCAGACCGAAGTGATATACACCATCGAGATGAGAAGTCTTCTCTATCTGCGGTTTTCCGTTGGTGTCTCCGCAGCCTCCTGCAAGATAGCTGCCCTTATCATTGAATCCTATGTAATCAACGAGTGCGAATCGATAATACGCTTCAGCCTGACTGAAGGTCCAGAAGAAATCGTCGGCAGCCGTCATCAGCAGCGCCGTGTCCTTAATGGGATATTTTTCGTACATTCCCTTGGGCGGCGCAGGGTCATCCTCAGCTATACAGTAAAACCGGTTCTAAAAATAAGTTGGGGCGGCTCGCAGACAGCGAGTCATCTTTTTTAATAAAAAGAAAAGCATTAGACACCGGATTCCTGTAGAATAAAGTTACCACACAAAACACTAAGGAGGTATCTAATGTTCTATAGCGATTGTATCGAAAAACTGCTCCAATTAAAAGATGTAATTGTAACAAATATTGAATGTCAGGGGCATGAAATGCACATATGGCTCAGAATGGAGCCGCGACTGCACTTCTGCCATTACTGCGGGACCATCACAAGCAAAGTCCACGATTACCGCACTCAGCTGGTGAAAGATGTTTCCATATCGGGATATGATACCATTCTTCACCTTAGAAAACGCCGTCATGTATGTCCTGAATGTGGCAAACGATTCGATGAGCATATCGATTTTCTGCCTCGATACAGGCAATTCACCAACAGAGTAAGCTTGCAGATTTTCGAGCAGCTTAAGGAGTGCCGCAGCATAAAGAGTATTGCAAAGCAGAACAATATGCCACCTCCGACAGCAGCCAGGATCATCAATGAAATCGATTTTAAAACAAGAAAGCTCCCTCAAATCCTTGCCATAGATGAATTCAGAGGAAATGCAGAGGGCGAAAAATTCCAGTGTATTCTCGCTGATCCTAAGAACAGGAGAATCGTAGATATTCTTCCAAACAGAAAACATGATATGATACGACAATATCTGCTCAAATACAGCAACCGTAAAGATGTGAAGTTTGTTGTAATGGATATGACCGGCGGATACCGCAAACTGATGCACGAACTGTTCCCACAGGCTAAGATCATCGTGGATAAATATCATTACATACGCCAGATAACCTATGCCCTTGAACGTGTTCGTGTGGAAGAACAGAAGAAATATTCAGAGCAATGGCGCAAATACTTCAAGCGAAGTAAATACGTATTGCTGAAAGATACCCGTAAACTGACGATGGAAGATCGTTTGCAGCTTGATAATATGTTCCGTATTTCAAAGGAGCTGCATAAGGCATATCAGCTGAAACAGCAGTTTGAACATGTAAAAGAAAGCTGTTGTCGTGAAGAGGCAGCCAAAAGACTGAGCCGCTGGATTATGGATGCACAGAAAAGCGGTATTATGGAATTCATAAAAGTGTCGTTCACTTATCAGAACTGGAGTAGAGAAATCCTGAATTCATTCGAATACCCATATACTAACGGATATATTGAAGGCTGCAATAACAGGATCAAGGTTCTCAAGCGAGTATCGTTTGGTATGCCGAGATTCGTAAGATTCCGTAGACGAATCATGCACATTATGTTAAATTAGTATTGATTGGTGAACGGGCATGACTAAAACAGAATATTGAAAGACCGGTGAGCTACGTCGCAGATATTAACTTTTAGTGCCATGATGTCCGTAAAATCAATCGAAAAGAATAGTCATATTCTACAGTAAACTATCTGTGGGATTCTCCCGTAGGAGCCTATGAAAACAGCGTTTTTTCCAAAAATGAAACAGGCTCTGATATACTTGGAGTATCCCCCATCCCAACATTTTTTACAGAGCCACATTTTTAACAGAGCAAAAAAACGCTATCTGTCATATAGACAAATAGCGTTTTACTATTGGTGCGGCCGACCGGACTTGAACCGGTACGGTCTCCCACACGCCCCTCAAACGTGCGCGTCTGCCTATTCCGCCACGGCCGCATGTACTACCTCTTAATCAGTACCATTTTATTTTAAGTTTTTACATGCGTTTTGTCAACAAAATTATTCGCTGTTTTGCAAAAAAAATACCAGCTGCCTTTAAGCGATTCTCCTTTTCCCTTTGCAAAGCTTCCATCTTCTCTCTCGAAGTTTCCCCTTTGCTGCAGAATCGACTTCCGCCACTCCTTCCGGCGGTATACTTCAGGCAGCTGGTATTACCTTTCTTCTTCTCTGAACATTTCTGGTGGAATCACTCCCTTTCTTGCCTTGTGACCTCCATCGGCACAAGTTATTAAGCTTTATGCTTTATCGAAATTCTCGAGCTTTTCTGCTCTTCTCCTTTCTTGATGTTATTATAACACCGACGAATATGGATTTCAAGAATTTTTTGAAAATTTTGTGAAAAAAGTTTTCAGCGCTTCCTCCAGCTGGCTTATGGGGCCAGAATTATCTATAATGATGTCGGAGCGGAGCTTCTTTTCCTCATCGCTCATCTGGCTGTTTATCCTGCTTATTACCTCCTGCTCCGTGGCTCCGTCACGCATGCATACTCTATGTACTCTGGTATCAAGATCTGCCACCATCAGGATTATCAGATCGCATCTGTCGTCGAGACCTGCTTCGAAAAGCAGCGGAGCATCTATCATGATACCTACAGGCTCCATCGCATATGCAGCCTCCACCTGTCTGTCCACCTCGGCGATTATAGCCTTAAACATGATCTCGTCCAGCTTCTGTTTTCTGCTCATATCAGAGAAAACAAGCTCTGCTAAGGATTTTCTGTCGAGACTTCCGTCACCTCTCAGTATATCAAAGCCTTCTCTGCCGTATTCACCTTTAGGTCCGAAGACATCATCAAGGACGGAGAGCATGGGGCTTCCGTCTGCTGTGATGTTTCTTCCTATCTGATCTGCATCTATGTGTGCAAAACCTTTTTCCTTTAAATAATCGGCGGCAGTGGACTTGCCGGTTCCTATTCCTCCCGTAAGTCCTACCACCTTGACCTTGCTGCTCATCTTACTCTCCTGTATTTTATACAAAGACTCTTCGTATCATTTCAGCTCATACCAGTTGCTTCCCACATTGAGGTCGGCCTTTAGCCTGACTGCCATATCGTATGCAGCCTCCATGTTTTCCACCAGAAGCCTTTCAACAATTTCCTTTTCATCTTCATAAGTGTTGATTATCAGCTCGTCGTGAACCTGAAGTATGAGCCTGGATCTCAGATTCTGCTCCTTTATGGCATCGTACACCTTTATCATGGCAAGCTTGATTATATCCGCTGCGCTGCCCTGTATAGGCGTGTTCATCGCAAGCCTCTCACCTACGCTCCTGACCATATATGCTGAAGCCTTAATCTCCTTGATGTGCCTTTTCCTTCCCATTATGGTGGTGACATATCCGTTTTCTCTGCAGAATTCAACCTGGTCGTCCATGAACCTCTTGACAGCCGTATGCTTGGCGAAATATGCGTTTATATATTCCTCCGCATCCTTTCTCGTTATGTGAAGCTCCGTGGAAAGTCCGAAGGCGCTCATTCCGTATATGACGCCGAAATTCACAGCCTTTGCACGGCTTCTCTCCTCGACGGTTATCTGATCCTCGGCGACGCCGAGAACATTGGCGGCAGTGGCACGATGGATATCCTCTCCGTTGTTGAAGGCCTCTATCAGAGCCTCATCGCCCGACATGTGAGCAAGAACCCTCAGCTCAATCTGGGAATAGTCCGCTCCCGTCAGCATGCAGTCCTCATTATCGGGAACGAAGGCTTTTCTCAGCTTTCTGCCAAGCTCCTGTCTTATTGGTATGTTCTGCAGATTAGGCTCCGTACAGCTTATTCTGCCTGTCGTTGTAACCGTCTGCTGGAAATGGGCATGTACCTTGCCGTCCTCGGCTATAAGCGGAATCAGCCCGTCAATATAAGTGCTCTTGAGCTTTGACAGGGTTCTGTACTCCAAGACCTTACCAATGATAGGATGCTTGTCTCTTATCCTTTCAAGGATATCTGCACTTGTTGAATACCCGCGCTTCGTCTTTTTTCCTGCCGGAAGACCCAGCTTTTCGAAGAGTATATCTCCCAGCTGGAACGGCGAGTTGATGTTAAAGGTCTCGCCTGCAAGGCTGTATATATCAGCAGTCAGGGCTTCTATCTCACTTGAAAGCACCTTGCCGAAGGAAACCAGTTCCTCCTTGTCCACCTTGAAGCCTTCCCTCTCCATAGACGCCATAACTATCACCAATGGAAGCTCCACCCGGTAGAAGATGTTCTCGAGTTCCTCCTCACGAAGCCTTACTTTCTGTATTTCCATCAGGTTGAATACAGCAAAGCACACCTTGAAGCCGAACTCTGTAAATGCTTTTGAAGCGTCACCGAACATCTCAATCTGGCTGTTGGATTCCATGAATTCCTTCTCGTCTTCTATGGAAATATGCAGATATTCGTTGGAAAGCGCCGCCAGGCTGTAGTTACTCCTGCCGGAATCCAATACATACTGCGCCACAGCAGTATCGAAGCAGCTATCTTTCATATCGGCGCCTGCGCACATCAGCATATAGATATCGTATTTTAAATCATGGCCTGCGAGACGGATGTTCTGACCGTTGAACCATGATATGAAGCTGTTCAGCTTGTTGTAATCAAAGTAGTAATATGTGTCTCCGTTTATTAAGGCTATACCTTCTATTGCAGGTCTCGACAGGTGATTGTTGTCTCCCAGCACCTTGATGACTGTATCTCCCGTGAGGGTAATGTTCTTCAGCTCATCGTCCGAAGATATAACGAGTCTTTTGAAATGATCTTCCTCTGCTGTCAGCTTATGAGTTTCACCTGAAGCGTCTGCATATGCCGCCGTATCCGTTACCTTGAGCTTCTTAAGGAATCTGTTGAATTCCAGCTTGGTGTATATCTTTATAAGCTCATCGTAATCAGGCTCCCTTAGAAGCATGCTTTCGATGTCCAGTTCTATGGGAACATGTGTATTGATGGTTGCCAGTCTCTTGCTCATAACGGCAAGCTGTGCATTTTCTTCTATCTTTGTTTTGAGTCCGGCAGGAGTTATATCATCGATGCTTGATATGATGTTCTCCACACTGCCGTAACCCATGATGAGCTTAGCTGCAGTCTTTTCTCCGACGCCCGGAACTCCCGGTATATTGTCGGATTTGTCTCCCATCAGGCCCTTGAAATCTATGAACTGCTCAGGTGTGAAGCCGTATTTTTCTATCATGGCATCCTTGTCGAAGATGTCGAATTCCGAGACGCCCTTTTTCGTTATTATCACCTTGGTGATGTCGGTTGCAAGCTGCAGCTCGTCCTTATCTCCCGTGATGATGTACGGCTGCAATCCAGCCTCCTCTGCTTCTCTTGCCACGGTTCCGATGATGTCGTCGGCTTCGAAGCCTTCGATCTCAAGCTGTGTGATATTCATGGCCTTCAGCACATCCTTCAGAAGAGGAAGCTGCATGGCAAGCTCAGGCGGCATCTTCTTTCTGCCTGCCTTGTACTCATCGTACTCCTTGTGTCTGAAGGTAGGCGCCTTCATATCGAAGGCTACGGCCATGTACTCAGGCTCGTAGTCGCGCCTTATCTTCTCCAGCATGTTGATGAAGCCGAAGATTCCCTGTGTAAAGATCCCGTCCCTTGTTATCATGGGATTTCTCATGGCGTAATATGCCCTGTTTATCAGGCTGTTTCCATCAATGATCGCTATCTTCTTCATTATTTTCTCCTAAATCTTTCAGATCGCACATGGCCTTGAAGCCGTATGCCGAAGTCGCACTTTTCACGCCTTCATTGATGGCCTTTGCCATCACATATGCCCCCAGATCGCCGAGAGCGTCCTGATTTACATTTACCTCGCCCTTTGCAAGATAAAATATGGTATCTCCGTCAGCCGAAGTATGAACGGGCTTTATGGCTGCCGCATAGCCGTCATGGGCCATGGACGCCAGCTTGTTGCACTGTGGCTTGGTGAGCTCTGCATTGGTGATGATGCATCCTATGGTAGTGTTTCCCGTAAATACGTTCTTTTCCTGCTCCACGGAGCTCCACATGATATTTCTGGTGCTGTCCAGTCTCTTGCCGTCCTCCGTCAGTATTCCTGCAAGCTGCTTTCCCGTGTCTGCATCGAACACGTCGCCGAGGCAGTTCACGGCAACGACGGCTCCTATCTTCAGACGACCTATCCGGATTGCATATATACCGAGTCCGCCCTTCATCAGCCTGTCGACTCCGAGATATTTCCCGACGGTGGCTCCTGTGCCGGCTCCGAAGTTTCCTTTTTCAGGGTCGTTCTTTTCGGAAGCGACGCAGGCTTCATATCCCATGGCTGCATCAGGTCTGCATGCAGAATCGCCTGAGACGAGGTCGAAAAGACTGGCTGCAGGAACTATCGGTACACAGCCAACTCCCACGTCGAAGCCCATGCCTCTCTCTTCCAGATACTTCATGGCTCCCGTGGCGGCATCAAGACCGAAGGCGCTGCCTCCCGACAGCATGACTGCGTACACTTCGTTGCACATTTTCTCCGATTCCAGAAGATTTGTCTCCCTGGTGGCGGGACCTCCTCCTCTCACATCGACTCCGCCCACTGCGCCCTTTTCACAGAGAATGGCGGTACAACCTGTACCGCCTTTTTTATTCTGCGCATTTCCTATACGAAAACCTTCTATTTCACTTATCTTTATTTCCTTCATGAATTCTCTGTTTACCATCATGCTATCACCTGTACTGCAACTATCAGCGCAATGATTACGCCAACGATGGCTTCTCCGCCCAGAAGACCGGAGGCGATGATAGTGCCGGTTCCTTTCTTTTCAAATTCAGGTACAGCTTTGTCCGTGATAAATCTTATGGCTCCGCCTATGAAGGCTGTTGCCGACATGTAAAACGGCAGGTATACTCCAAGTCCGAGGGTCATCACAGGAAAACCTGCTATGTAAAGCGCTATGGCTGCTATGAGACCTACTATAAATGCAGGCATATGCGAGATGCCTCCCACCATTGCGGCTACGGCACCTGCCTGAGCTGCAGGAAACATTTCGCCTCCGAAGCTCTCTGCACCGTATGCATTGAGTATTACCAAAAGGACTCCCACAGATACAACTGCGCCGATAATGCCGCCTATGCATTCGGCAACGAACTGTGCCCTGGGCTCAGTTCCCAGTATATGGCCTGCCTTGAAATCGTTCATCACATCGCCAACAAGTCCGCATGCCACTGCGACAATCGCAGCTACGAAGAATGCCTCTGTCTCTCCTATATCAGAAACAGCCTTGGCAGCGATAAGTACTATGATACCGAAAATCTCCATGGGATTTATCCCCGACTGACCTACGCACTGGGCAGACATGGCAGTAGCCACCCACACGCCAAGTATTGTTATTATTGAGGCGATGATGCCCATATCTAAAATAACGGTGAAGAGAAACGCCAGCAGCATCATGGCTACCGGAGCCCATCTCATGGGAACGATGGCATCACCTGCGGCGTCCTTGCTGAACATTCCGCCGAAAATTTCCTTTGCCTTTGGAAGTATCCCTTTGATGATTATTCCTGCTCCTGTGCCTACCATGAGTCCTATGCCGAGAGACTGCTTTACGGAAACTGCAGTGGCAGTATCCCAGAGTCCTGCTTCGTTTCCTCCCAGAAGGATGCCGAAATCACCTATCAGCGCACCTATGAACCACACGCCGATGGCTACAGGACCTATTATGTATCCTACGCCTATAAGCATTGGCGAAAGGTAAAGTCCTGCCGCCGAGCCGTACACTGACATCTTCTGACTGAGCAGCACTGCAGGTATTTTACCGAGCCAGTCTCTTACAAATGTGTAGACTGCTGCCAGACCCATGGAGATGAAAAGGGTCATGGCCTTCCTGCCGCCCTGATCTCCCACCTTAAGCGTCTCTGCCGCAGCCTGTCCCATAGGATAAGCCAGCTTGTTTCTAACGATGAAATACTTCCGTATCAATGCCGTGAAAATCAGCCCAAGTATCACTCCCCCAACGGTTAGGAGCATGAGCTTGAGCCAGTTGACATCTGCATCGGGATTGAGCATCCAAATGCCCGGAAGTGTAAATGCTAATCCTCCCGCCACCATCGCGCCTGCGGACATCGCTGTATGTGTCACGTTTATTTCTCTCAGGTTGGTGTTTCCCATCGCCTTGAGTCCAAACATCGACACAAGTGCCACAAACATGATCGGCCACGGTAAGGAGCTTAGTTTCAGCGCCACGAACATCGAGCTTGTCGTAATGATAACAGCTCCGATGGCGCCGATCACCATACCTCTTACAGTTAGCTGATTTTTCATTTTTTTCTTGTATGATTAATTAGAAGCTAAATCATACTCTCCTTTCCATTTTTACTGT
>CAUDEQ010000039.1 GCA_958448635.1 uncultured Bacillota bacterium
TCTGCGCCGTTGATGTTCAGCGTCATTTTCATTAAATTCATAATAGCCTCCGTTTTCTCGCGTAACTTTTACACTGGCAGCGAATAAATTCAGATGACTGCTTATATTTCAATAAGCAGTCATATTTAAGGAGTTTCTAATGTCAACATGAAAAAAAGAGTCATGTATACCATTGATTGATTTATTATATATTATTTTCGTAATATAGATACCGACTTAAGTTTCTTTTCCACTATCTTTAAGTATATATTTACTTTAATTCAGAAATAAATATTGAATGTGCAAGTTGTATTTACTGCGTAATAACAAAGTTAATTTCCTAAAAGTCTCTTATTTATCAAGCTTTATTGATATTCTGTCATATAAGCGCAGAGTACTGTTTCCTCTGTAGCAAAAATCGCTTCCCTACTGTTGGAAAGCGACTTTTAAGAAATGAAGTTACAAGTTTGGAAGTTTACTACATGGTCTTTATTTGCATTGTCTTACCGTCTTGTTGATTGGAGTATATTGTATCTGATATAAATAAACTACAGCTTTAAGTACATTGTTTTTTATACTCCGGTATAACCCCTATTCCTCTTCCTCAAACTCCCTGTCGAGATTTTCGAGGAGCTGTTTTAAAAAGCACCACACCTTGTGTACCGATGAAACCGATACGCACTCGTTCACGGAATGAAAATACCAGCAGTTGGCTCCTATGGATATGGCATCAAGATGAGGAAGCTTTTCCAGAAGACATCCACACTCTATGCCGGCATGTACGGCCACAGGCTTCAGCTTTTCATCGAATAACTCCCTGTATGTCTTCACTGCCAGCTGTCGCAGATCGGATCTGCGCCTGTAATTCCACGCAGGATAAGGTGCGAACAGCTCCACCTTGGCTTCCAGCAGCTCTGAAAGAGCCATTATCTTTTCTATGATGAAGTTTCTGGATGATATATGGGAATACCTTATTTCTCCCACCAGTACGAAGAAGTTCTCTCCTGAGCGCATCACACCCTGATTTATGGAGCTTTCCACCAGACCCCTCATGTCGAGAGCGCCGTTCATCTCCATGATACCGTTGGGAACGAGGTAGACCAGCTTCAACAGCTTTCTGAAGCTGGGATAATACATATATCTGCCTGTATAAGGTCCCATAGCTCTTATCTTTACGTTAAGATGAGGCGCCGTCACCTGATACTCTGCCCGAAATGCGTTCTGCAGTCTTTCCATCAGCTCCTCCAGCTTTTCCGTCTGCTCCCTATCGATGAGTATCACGCCTTTCGTCTCTCTGGGTATAGCCACCCGTGATGTTCCACCTTCTATCGATACAAGCTCCGCCTCCAGTTCGGCCTCATAAAGCCTTAGCGTTCTCCAGAAAAGCTCATTGGCGTTGCCCCTGGCCTTGTGGATATCTCCGCCGGAATGGCCGCCTGTCAGATTTTCTATCTTCACCTCATAAGCCATCATCTCATATTCTGCCGTCTCATAAGATATGGGCAGCTTTATTTTCACTCCGATGCCGCCGCATCCGCTGACCAGCACCTGGTCGTCCACGAAATAATCCAGGTTTATCAGATAATCTCCGTCGAAAAGCCTTCCGTCCACCGTCTCGATTCCCTTGAAGGTGGATTCCTCCTTCACGGTGAACAGCACCTCCAGCGGCGGATGCTTCAGCTCTTTGTCCTCAAGGATCGCCAGCGCCAGCGATACGCCTATTCCATCGTCAGCGCCTATGCTGGTCTGCCCTCTGCCGGAAAGTATGTCATCGTCGAGATACAGCTCTATGGGATCCTTTTCAAAATCGTGCTTCGAATCCGATGCCTTTTCACATACCATGTCCATGTGAGCCTGAAGTATGACTCCCGGAAGGCCTTCGTAGCCGTGGGCTGCCGGCTTGTATATGATGATATTCAGATTCTCATCCTGCACGCACCTGAGACCTCGCTCCTCCGCCCAGTGCTTCAGATAATCGCTCATCTCCCTTTCATTACCCGATCCGTGTGGTATACGGCATATCCTGCCGAAATGCCTGAACACAGGATGCTCCATTAATTCTTCAATGCCTCCAAATTCCGTCTTTTCCATAATTATCACATCCTTTTTTATCGATCCATACATCTGTTTTTTCTGTTTTTTTCGAGGCATGGACGATGCAGCTCATGCCATCTGTAATATACACCTTTGGCCTGTGAATTTCAAACAGTTGTTTTTTTGCAAAGCGCCACCGGCCCCTTCGTTTCGGCTTCGCCGTAGCTTTGCTGAGTTCGGAATCTTCGCTTTCGCCCCTATCCGCTTCGTAAAATGCAAAAGCCCCTGTTTTGCCGTATATCAGGCTCAACAGAGGCTCATATTTCATTTATTCTATTCTTTGCCGCTCTTATTCTTCTTACCCGAAGGAAAGCTCGGTCCTGTTGATGAGATCCATCTGCAGCGCCTCACCCAGCTCTACAAAGTATGCGCTGTAGCCGGCAACTCTCACCAGCATATCCTTGTATTTTTCAGGCTCCTTCATGGCAGCTCTCATGGTATCTGAGCTCATGATATTGAACTGCACATGCATAGGCTCGCCCTCCAGATATGCATCTATGAAGCTGATCAGATTGTCTCTTCCCACCGTGCCCTCCACAGCGTCCTGCGGGAATTTCATGTTCAGCAACGTTCCGTTGGTGGCGAGACTGTGATCGACCTTGGACACGGAGTTTGCTATCGCCGTCGGGCCGCATATGTCATGGGAGCCCATGGCCGTGTGTACAGGTCCCATGTTGTCCGATATGGCCTCCCCGGCCTTTCTTCCGTCCAGTGATGCATTGGTATTGAGACCCATTCCAACATTGGCGCTGACGGAATACACTCCGGGTGTGAATTCACCGCCTCGTATGGTCTTTCTTCCGGACAGATTTTTGCAGTAACATTCGAACATGAAGCGGAACAGCTCGTCAGCATAATCGTCATCGTTTCCGTAGTGATGCACCTTGGAGCTGTTAACCAGAGCGTACAACACATCGTGACCTTCCCAGTTGTCCTTCACCGCCTGCAGCAGCTCCGCTCCCGTATATCTCTTTTCGTCGAAAACCAGCTGCTTTATAACCGCCAGGGAATCGGCGCATGTGGCTATGCCGCTGGCCTGAGGCCCTATGCCGTTGTACAGAGTTCCTCCTGCCGTCACATCTACGCCATTCTCAAGACAGCCTTCAAAGAACGCTGAAACGTAAGGCAGCGGCTTTCTCTGGCGATGAGCCATATCCACGATGTTCATGGTGCTGCACATCTGATCGTTCCAGTATTTGAACTGCTTATCCACGCTTTCCAGCACCTCATCGAAGCTCTTGTAAGTCTCCAGGCTTCCCGTATCAGGGCCGAGATGTCCGCCGACGGCTCCGCACATTTCCCATCTCTGGCAGTGAGATCCGCAGTCAAGACATCTGCCTCCGTTGAGGACCATCTCCATGAACTTCACGGTATTTATATACGAAGCATCATGCCAGCCGTACTCCCTTCCCGGAAGGTTTGGCTCAACGCAGCCCACCACGGCATAATCTCTGGCTTCTTCCAGGGACATTCCCTTTCTCATCATCGCCTTGATGGTAGGGCCGTCGTTGAAGATCTTCGGATGTCCGTAGCCTGCCCTGATGCATTCCACGGTCTTCACCTTCAGCTCATATGGCGTATTCTCATGCATCCTGACGAGAAGCCAAGGACACATCATTCTTGTGTGAACAGATGCCTCCAGCAGCATCATGGTCAGATCGTTGGTGACGTCATTACCGTCCTTGTCCACGCCTCCTATGGTGAGACATTCTCCTCCAAAGCCTCTGCCCTGTCTTACCTTGGCAGTTCCCCCGTCCCTGATCTTGGTCGGGTTGTTCATCTTTACATATGTCACTTCCAGCAGCTCCTGAGCGAAATCCTTTGTTATGACGCCCTCTCTGATATCCTTCTCGTAATACGGATACAGCCACTGATCCATCCTGCCGTAGGATATGGAATGGCCGTTGCTTTCTATCTGAGTCATGGTGGTGGCGAAATTGAACAGCTGCAAAGCCTGCCAGAAGCTCTTTGCCGGCCCTCCTGCTATCTGCCTGCAGTTATCTGCCATTTCCAGCAGTTCTCTGCTTCTCTTGTAAAAGCTTTCCGCTTCGGCCTTGAGCTTTTCCTTTTCCTCGCCCTGCTTTTCCTGAGCCTTTCTCGCTAAAGCCTCAGCCGCCTCACCGACCTCTGCAGCCTTTTCATCTGCCAGCTTTGCATACCTTCCTATGTATTTCACAGCCGCCTCATGGCATATGATGACCGCCTTGTAAAACTCGCGCTTTTCAGCATAGTGAGGATCTGCCTTATCCAGGCGCTCTATCCCCGCCTTTGCCTCTGCGATCATGCCGTTGAAGCCTATTCTGAGTATCTTTTCATAATTCATGACGAAGTGTCCCACACCGCCGTAATGATACAGGTTGGTCTGGAATATCTTCTTGCCCGACTGAGAGCCCTTCAACTGCTCATCATCCAGATATGAATTCACAAGATCATCCACAGCCTTGCCCTTCCAGTACTGACAAAGCTCTATGAATTCCTCTCTGTCCTCATCGCTGACGAAGTAAAACTGATCGTGCTCCCTTTCCTCGAAGGGCTCATAGAGCGCCTCGTGAAGCAGCCAGTTCACCGAAAACTCAGGATATTGAGGAGACGCCTTGGCCGGCGCCGCAATCTCGCCCAGGATCAGGTCATCATCATAGATGTGGAGACTCGCCTTCATGAGAATCGCCTCAAATGCTCTGGCGCACCTTATCTTCGCTGTACAGTTCTCGTTCTCCCTGTAAGCCTCCGTCACGTTTCTCATTCTTTCCACGTCGATATCGAAACGTCGGTCCAGAAATCTCTGACGCAGCCTGTTTACCCTGGGATACGGCGACCAGTCCTCGTGACCCACCTTATATCCTGTTCCGTATGTCTTATCGTAGCTTTCAGTACCTGAAGCCGGCGTATGTACCATGTTCATATGCTCACCTTTATCTTTCAAATATTCGTTCTTCAATATGAAGTCTTTCACCTTACGGCTACAGCCTCCTTAGTGCCGACAACGCATCGTATCCCCCGCTCGTTGAAATACATGGCCGCCTTTCTTACCGACCGGCTGAAGCTTTCCCTGTCAAAGCTCATGTCTGCCATGGGGTATTCCATGGAAAGGGATGCGTACTTTTCTTCGCCCAGCCGCATGAATTCCAGAAGCTGCAGCTGCATTATGCTGCTGTCCGGACGATCTGCACCTAGGCGATGTATTATGAAATCGGCGGTTTTCTCCAGATTGCCCATATCATCGTTCACACCGGGTATCACCGGTATTCTGATGATTAGAGGTTTTTTTGATTCGGCAACCATGACGATGTTGTCCAGTATATCCTCGTTTCCAACGCCTGTGTATCTGCGGTGTTTCTCGCTGTCCATGAGCTTGATATCGGTTATTGCCATATCAGCATATTCCATCACTGATTCTACAGTTTCCCGCAGCGCATATAGCGATGATTCGACACAGGTGTGTATGCCCTCATTGCGGCACATTTTCAGCACCTGCCTCGTAAAGTCCGGCTGAAGCATCGGCTCTCCGCCGGATATGGTTACGCCGCCGCCTGATCTCTCGTAGTAGCTTCGGTCTCTGCGGATAATTTCCATAGCCTCCTCAGCCGTCAGCCTCATGCCCCACTGCTTAAGCGCATCTGCAGGGCAAAGCTCAGCATCCTTTCTTAGTCCGCCGCAAAGCCCGCATTTATCGGGGCCCAGACATTTCGATTGGTAGTAGCCTGTCTGCACATCCACAGACAAGCCCTCCGGATTGCCGCACCATCTGCATCTCAAGGGGCATCCCTTCAGAAACAGCTCCGTCCTTATGCCGGGACCATCGTGTATCGTATATCGTTGTATGTTAAAAACAGTTCCCACCATAAGCTCCTCCGATTATCTATTATAGTATAGATTGAAAAGTTGTGCAAGGAATAAAGGCCTGACAGCGAGTATTCCGGCGACAGACCTAGCTCCCTATAACCTCGCTTTCAGTATTCCGATACATCTGCTGTATCGTTATTTTCTCTGTGGCGGCTTGTCTCACACAAAAAGCGGCCGCTAACGACCGCTTTCTTGAATATTGCTTGCTTATCTCTACTTGTTGTTTCCTTTTTTACTGCATTTGAATGATATGGCGCAGGATACTGCGAAACCTCCCCACAGACCAACACAGCCGATTATCATCATAATGATTGCACTTGTACTCATTATTTTACCTCCTTCTGTGAGATCTTATCAAGATCGCGATATCCATCCTTGCCCTTGAGCGAAGTCAGAATTATTGCGGCAACTACTACCAGCAGTATGCAGCCCCATCCGAATACCATTATGTCTGAAAACGCATAGCTTCCGTATCCGTTCACGATGAAGCCCTTCGTATTGAGGAACAGCATCACTCCCAGAACGATGACCGTAACGAATTTCAAAGAGTATGTCCACCACTTGCCTATGCTGAAGTTGGAAAACTCATTGGCCTCCTTACGCAGCTTCTCAGGATTGAAGAACCAGCAGATGAGTATTACCTCGATAACTCCGCCTGTTGCCACACCGATGTTGTTGATGAAAGCATCCACGATATCAAGGATATTCATTCCCGCACCTGTGATGAACAGGATGCTGAGGACAAAAGTAGGCACCAGCACGATGGTAACAGCCTTCTTGTGGGAAATATCGAACTTGTCGTGGAAACTGGATACAACTGCCTGAAGTATCGATACCATCGATGTCACGCCTGCTGTCAGCAATGCTCCGAAGAAGCATACGCCGATCAGTCCATTGAGAGCAGGCAGCGAGCTTATGGCTGTAGGGAATGTCATGAAGGCGAGGCCTATTCCTGAAGCAGCAACCTCCTCTACAGGAACGCCCTGCTGGAATGCCATGAAGCCCATGATGCTGAATACTCCTATGCCCGCAAATACCTCATATCCGTGATTTGCCGTAGCAGTTATGAAGGCGCTGTTGACTACATCCGTTTCCTTAGGCAGATAGCTGGAATATGCCAGCATGATGGCGAAGCCTATGGAAAGGCTGTAGAATATCTGTCCGTATGCAGCCACCCATACGCTCGGATCTTTAAGGGCGGACCAGTCAGGTCTGAACAGGTACTCGAGACCATCTGTAGCGCCCGGAAGCGTGATGCCCCTTATTACCAGCACCAGTGTCAGCACGAAAAGTATAGGCAGACAGATTCTGCATACCATTTCGATACCTCTGCTGATACCTTTGTACATTATGAAAGCAACAGCTGCCCATACAACGACGAACGGCAGCAGCAGGTTCGTTCTGATTCCTCCCAGATTGAGAGCGCTGTCAGTCACTCCCAGGTAATCGAGGAAGAAGCCTGTAGGATCTGCGCCCCACGCCTCTGTAAATGAAAATCCTATGTAGCTGAGTACCCATACGATGATGGCGAAGTAGTATATACCTATCACGAATGCTACCATCGCCTGCACCCAACCGACCCACTCCCACTTCTGGTTGATCCTGGCCCAGGTTACAGGTGCGCCTCCCCTGTATGTCTTACCCATGGTGTACTCAAGGATAAGAATAGGAATTCCTGCTGTGATAATTGCGAATAAGTACGGCAGCAAAAATGCTCCGCCTCCGTTTGTTGCGGCAACATACGGAAATCTCCATAGGTTACCCAGGCCTACTGCCGAGCCGATGGCGGCCAGCAAAAAGCCCAGCTTGTTGTTCCATTGATCTCTCAAACTATTCACTCTCCTAAAAAATAATAATGAAAAAAAATAACGCTTGTATCATAGAGATAAAGCCTTGTTCATTATACAATAACGATACTCCCATGTCAATAAAAATTTATATTCTAAAAACAAAAAGAGTATATATTTTTTGTTTTCAAAAACAATTTTTCTTCACCTTCAACCATTTGTTTTGGTTGAATCACCAACGGCAAAAATCATTTGTCTATCCACCTCCGAAGATATATAATATAGGAGATCGATTTAGATACACGCACCTGCCAAATCTCGGCAGGCACAGATACTACGCAAAACTACAGGAAAGCAGATAATCACAATGCACGAATATCCCATAACGCAACAGATAATAAAGATAGCCGAAGAGCACTGCAGAAAGGCAGAAGGCTCAAGGGTGACTAAAATAAACCTGGTGATAGGCGACTATTCCGGCTATGTGGGAAGCTCTGTCCAGATGTACTTTGACGTCATCTCCGAGGGAACCATGTGCGAAAAAGCAACGGTATCCATAAAGCACGTCAAGCCAAAGCTCAAATGCGCAGCCTGCGGCGAGCTTTTCGAAAAGAAGCTTCTTTCCTTCGAATGCCCGCAATGCGGAGGTCAAGGCGGCCCCACAGAGATAGGCAAGGAGTTTTACATAGAATCCATCGAAATAGAGTAGCTTCCCCATCAGGCAAAGGACTACCAACAGATCAAGTAAAATCACAACATCAAGAGAAAACGCAAAAACGTATTGCTTAAAACATATCAGTAAAAAACATATTATACAAATAACCATCTCGAAATAAATCATACGAACACGGAGGTATAAAATGCACGATATAAGAAAGATAAGCGTAATGGAAGGCGTAATGGATGAAAATGACCACATCGCCGAGCATATAAACCATCATATGACGCATCACGGCGTACTGGTGGTCAATGAAATGGGCGCTCCGGGTGTAGGCAAGACCACATCTCTCAAGAACATCATACGTCATCTGAACGTCAAACCCTACGTCATCGAAGGCGATATCGAGTCCGATATAGATACCGTAGCTCTCAATCAGCTGGGCATAGAGACTCACCAGATCAATACCCACGGAGCATGCCATCTTGATGCACCTGTAGTGGAGCATGCCACCAGCCATATGGATTTTGACGAGCCCGGCATACTTTTCATAGAGAACATCGGCAATCTTGTGTGCCCTGCCGAGTTCAGCATCGGAGAACATGTGATGATGCTGATAACCACCGTTACGGAGGGCAGCGACAAGCCGTACAAATACCCGTTGGCTTTCGAAAAAGCCGATATCATACTTCTCAACAAATCAGACCTTATCCCATACCTTGACTTCGACGAGGACTTCTATATGAAGGGTATTCGCGCCCTCAATAAAGACGTTCCCGTTTTCAAGGTTTCAGGAAAGACGGGAGAAGGCTTCAAGGAGGTAGCTGAGTGGCTGCAGAACAAAGCGAAAGAATTAAACTCTGGGGAATAGTCCAGGGCGTCGGTTTCAGACCCTACGTGGCTAAAATCGCCGAAACCTTCGGCATGAAGGGACATGTACTCAATATAGGCGGACTGGTGGAAATAGTCGTTACGGATACTCCGGAGCGCATTTCCGCCTTTTTGAATTCCCTCATTGAAAACAAGCCCGAGCCCTCCGAAATCGTCCACGTCAAAAGAGAGGTCATCGAATACACCACCTTCGACTCCTTCACCATCGTAAAAAGCGACGACGGCGGCGACGAAACAGCCATGATACCATCAGATCTGGCCATATGCCCACAATGCCTGAAGGAGCTTTACAGCAAGGATAATCCGCGCTTTCAGCACCCATTCATAAGCTGCATGGCATGCGGCCCAAGGTACACCATCATCGACAGAATCCCATACGACCGCCACAACACCTCGATGGTGGACTTTCCCATGTGCAGCTTCTGTGAAGGCGAATACACCGACCTCCACGACAGGAGATATCACGCCCAGACCATCTCCTGTCACTCATGCGGACCTGAGCTTTTATGGAAAAGCGCACCTGCCCGCCGTCAGGCGGCGGAGGAAACGTCGGACGCTTTCCTCACAGGCAGCGCCTCCGGCGATAAGTGTATCGAAGCAGGCAGCCGGCTTTGCAGCAACGCTGACGACAAAAGAAATGATACTGCTCTCGAAGCAGACAGCGCACTTTGCACCGAAGACACTGCTGACGAAAAAAATTACGCTGCTTTCGAATCAGACAGCCGGCTTTGCACCGATAAGAATATCCTCGACCACGCCGCAGATGCTCTGAGCCGAGGAGCAGTCCTCCTCTTCAAAAGCGTAGGCGGCTACAACCTCATCGCAGACCCTTTCAGCGACGAGGCCGTAAGCAAGCTGCGCCGCATAAAAGCGCGCGAGGAAAAACCCTTTGCCGTCATGTTCAGATCCATAGACGAGATAAAGCAATTCTGTCACATTGATCAGGTGGAAGAAAGGCTTCTCTCTTCCTCAGCCAGGCCTATCCTCCTTCTTGAGCATCGACTGGAGGAGCTTTGCAAAACCCGCTCTGCAGGCGACACTTCAACAGGCAATACTTCGGCAGGCGGCACTTCAGCAGGCAATACTTCAGCAGACAATACTTTGGCAGGCAATACTCCGGACGATTCCAATTCATTTTACTATGCCGCAAACGGCTCTAGTGCAGGCGGCAATATCAATCGCAGCTTTTCCGCAGGCAGTCCGGCAGAGCTTAAACGCAGCCGCTTCATAGGCTCCTTCCTGCCCAGCTTTGCCGCTCAGTATATGCTTCTTGACAGGATCAGCCCGTTGATATTCACCAGTGCCAACCTGTCCGACATGCCTATGATACGTGACGACGATGAAGCCCTGAAAATGTTGGAAAGCAACAGCGAAATAGATGGCATGATATACAACCTGAGACATATACGTGTGAGAGCAGACGACTCGGTGGCCCGCATCATAGACGGGCAGCCTCAGATGATAAGACGCTCCAAGGGCTACGCCCCTGTACCTCTCTTCGTCAACACAGACGATGCAGGCTCCGATTCGAAAGAATCCGGCTCGCCCAAATCCGATTCAACCATGTCTTATTCGAGCGATTCCGGCTCAAACGGGCCCGATGCAAGCCGCCGTATTCCGCACATATTTGCGGCAGGCAGCCAGCTGAAAAACTCCTTTGCTCTTACAAAAGGCAACTTCGTGTACATGAGCCAGTTTTTCGGAGATATGGACACGATGGAAAACCAGGAAATCTACAGAGAAAATCTGGTGCGCCTGAGCAATCTCTTCAGAATAAAGCCCGAAGCCGTCGTTTGCGACATGCACCCAGGCTACTTTACAACAGGCTTTTCAGAAGAATACGCACGTTCAAACGACCTTCCTCTCATCAAGGTACAGCATCATCACGCCCACGTAGCATCTGTGATGGCTGAAAATGACATCAAGGGGAAGGTAATCGGCGTCAGCTTTGACGGCACAGGCTACGGATTAGACAGCAACATCTGGGGCGGAGAGTTTTTCCTCTGCCAAGGCGGAGACGCAGAACGCATCGCCCACCTGCGATATGTAGATATGATAGGCGGCGATTCCTCAGTCAGAGACGCTGCCAGATCGGCACTGAGCTATATACACGCATACGACAATCTGACCGCCGAATCACCGGCGGACTGCACCTCCATCACCATCTACCTTGATGACATCATATCCTTCGGCCGCCGCAGACTTCTGTCCAAGCCTTCGGCTCCGCTGGTGATGTCAGCGCTGAAGGCAGGTGTAAACACAGTCAAAAGCTCCAGCATGGGAAGGCTCTTCGATGCAGTATCCGCCCTGCTGGGCATCAAGGACAGCAACGACTATGAAGGTCAATGCGCCATCATGCTGGAGGACGCAGCTGCTTTTGCGCAGAGATATCCCGGCAAAAGCGAAAGCTGCGACCTTGCCCTTTCCTTCCATGAAAGGATCATCGACATGATAGTCGGACAATGCTGCATAGCCCGCAATAAGTACGGAGCTGACCAGGTGGCGCTGGCTGGCGGAACCTTCCAGAACAGAATACTGATGGAGGGTGTCCTCCAAAAGCTGAGAGACGATGGCTTTACACCTTATTACAACATTTCGGTCAGCCCAAATGACGGCGGCATCGCCCTGGGGCAGGCATACGTGGCAATGCACCGCTTGGCTGCGGATTAATGCTCTGGCGCCCATTTCATCCAATCCATAAAAAAATACAAAACCTGCACATACGGATATAAAATATCGATTGTGCAGGTTTTTACAAGTTAAATGACAAAGTGTGAGTTGTGTGATTCTGATATGCTTATGTCAACATCAGTGTGGAGTGAAAGAATGCCACAAAACAGTGAGGCTTTTAAGAGTTCCCTGTCTCTTACGGCAGCCTATCTCTCATTTCTTTCCAACATCATTATAGTTAGTTTTAGCTAACCAGTCAAGGCATAATTGCCTTATTGAAAAAAAGTGTACAATACGAGGATATGCCGACAACAACAGAACCATGCGACTATCCTGTGGTTTTCCTTATACAACAAAAGTCCCATGGCAAATCATGCCATGGGACTTATTTCATCCAATTATAGGCATTAAAGCAATGCCTTGTCTCTTGCTGCCAGTTCCTTATAAGTATAGTACTTTTCCTTAGCTTCTTCCTCTGTCATTGCAAACAGCTTATCTGCAACTTCAGGGAATTCCTTAGCCAGCGACGAGTATCTTATCTGATCCATTATGAAGTCTCTGAAGTTGGCAGTTGGCTCCTTGGAGTCGAGGATGAACGGATTTACTCCCTTCTTCTTCAGCTCAGGATTGTACCTGTAGAGATGCCAGTATCCTGCATCAACGGCATCCTTGATGTTCTCCTGGGATTTACCCATGCCCTTCTTCAGACCGTGGTTGATGCAAGGAGCATATGCGATTATCAGCGAAGGTCCATCATATGCTTCAGCCTCTATCATGGCCTTCATCAGCTGGTTCTTGTCTGCGCCCATACCTACCTGAGCTACATATACATAGCCGTATGACATGGCCATCAGCCCCAGATCCTTCTTCTTGATCCTCTTACCTGAAGCTGCGAACTTGGCTATGGCCGCTGCAGGAGTAGCCTTTGATGCCTGACCGCCTGTATTGGAATATACCTCGGTATCGAATACCAGTATATTGATGTTTTCACCTGATGCCAGTACGTGGTCGAGGCCGCCGTATCCTATATCGTATGCCCAGCCGTCTCCGCCGAGAGCCCATACCGATTTCTTTACAAGATAATCCTTAAGCTCCATTATTCTGCTGCAGAGCATATTGACAACTGCATCTGAAGTAGTCATGGAATTGATGGCTTCAACCACCTTCTCGCTCTTGGCTCTTGACTCACGACCATCGTTCTTGTATTCCAGCCACTCTTCCATGGCTTCCTTGAGCTTTTCATCGACATCCAGCTCCAGCAGAGCTCTCATGTTGTGCTCTATCTTTTCTCTCATCTGCTTTGAAGCCAGCAGCATTCCGTATCCGTATTCTGCATTGTCCTCAAACAATGAGTTTGCCCACGCAGGACCTCTGCCGTTTTCGTCCTTGCAGTATGGCATTGAAGGTGCTGATGCTCCCCAGATGGATGAGCAGCCTGTAGCATTGGCGATGAGCATTCTGTCTCCGAACAGCTGAGTAGCCAGCTTGATATATGGAGTTTCTCCGCAGCCTGCGCATGCGCCTGAGAACTCGATGTATGGTTTTGCAAACTGACTTCCCTTGACGGTAGTTACGTCTGCCTTTTCCGCCTTTACAGGAATCTTGCTGGCGAATTTCCAGTTTTCACTTTCATGTACCACCTCTGCATAAGGCTTCATAACGAGAGCCGTTTCCTTTGCAGGACAGATGTCCGCACAGTTTCCGCAGCCCAGACAATCCAGAGCGGAAAGCTGCATCCTGTACTTGAGCCCTTCAAAGCCCTTGCCGTTGGCCTTGATGGTCTTGAAGCCTTCAGGTGCAGATGCCGCCTCTTCTTCTGTAAGCAGTATAGGTCTGATGGATGCATGAGGACATACGAATGAACACTGGTTGCACTGTATGCACTTGTCAGGCTGCCATTCAGGCAGATATACCGCTACGCCACGCTTCTCATATGCTGAAGTTCCCGATGGGAACGTACCGTCTTCTATACCGTCAAATGCGCTTACAGGAAGATCGTCTCCCTCCTGACAGTTCATAGGCATGAGGATTTCCTCTATGAATTCAGGCAGCTCTTCGACCTTGCCCTTTGGATCTTCTGCTTCAGCCCATTCTGCAGGAACCTCGATCTTTCTGATTGCCGTTATTCCCTTGTCCACTGCTGCGCAGTTCATATCTACGATATGCTGACCCTTCTTCTTGTATGATTTTTCAATACCTTCCTTCAGGTATTTCACCGCATCATCGATAGGAATTACCTCTGTCAGCTTGAAGAACGCAGCCTGCATTATCATGTTTACCCTGCTGCCCAGTCCGATTTCTTCGGCGATCTTCCATGCATCTATAACATAGAAGTTGATATTCTTCTTTGCCAGCTGACGCTTCATTCTTGCAGGAAGAACGTCACCGATTTCCTCATCCTTCCACAGGCAGTTCATCAGGAATGTACCGCCCTTCTTGAGATCCTTCAGCATGTCATACTGTCTCACATATGCCTGATTGTGGCAAGCCACGAAGTCAGCCTGATTGATGAGATATGTAGACTGTATAGGATGCTCACCGAATCTCAGATGGGATACTGTGAGACCTCCCGACTTCTTCGAGTCATAGGAGAAGTAACCCTGTGCATAGAGATCGGTCTTGTCACCTATTATCTTGATGGCAGTCTTGTTGGCACCTACCGTACCGTCGGAGCCCAGACCCCAGAACTTACACTTGATGGTGCCTTCCGGCTCTCTTGCTATGCCTTCAGTATATGGCAGCGAATGACCTGTAACGTCATCCTCTACGCCTATGGTGAAGTTGTTCTTAGGCTTCTTGTGATAGAGATTATCATATATGGCATGTACCATGCCCGGCATGAGATCCTTCGAGCCCAGTCCGTATCTTCCGCCGTAAACCTCAGGGGCGTTTTTCTCGCCGTAAAGCATCGTCTTTACATCCTGGTAAAGAGGCTCACCGAGAGCGCCCGGCTCCTTTGTCCTGTCGAGAACTGCGATTCTTTCAACAGTCTTAGGAAGCACATCCATGAAGTATTTCTTTACAAACGGTCTGTAAAGTCTTACCTTTATGAGACCTACCCTGTGACCTTCAGCCACCATCTTGTTCATGGTCTCCTCTATAGTCTCACATGCAGAGCCCATTGCTACGATAACGTTTTCAGCATCAGGAGCGCCCACATAGTCAAACGGCTTGTAGCTTCTTCCCGTCAGCTCGCTGATCTTATCCATGTATTCAACGACAACCTCAGGAATGGCGTCGTAGAACTTGTTGGAAGCCTCTCTTCCCTGGAAGAAGATATCAGGGTTCTGTGCAGTACCTCTGATTACAGGATGCTCAGGATTAAGCGCCCTGTCTCTGAATTCCTGAACGGCATCCCAGTCCACCAGCTTTCTGAAATCATCGTAGCTGAGGACCTCTATCTTCTGAATCTCATGAGATGTTCTGAAGCCATCAAAGAAATGCACGAACGGTATTCTGCCCTTTATGGCGCTGAGATGAGCGATACCGCCAAGATCCATTACCTCCTGAACGGAGCTTGAAGCCAGCATTGCAAATCCCGTCTGTCTTGTTGCCATAACGTCAGAGTGATCTCCGAAAATGCAAAGCGCATGTGTAGATACGCTTCTTGCGGCCACATGGAAAACTCCCGGGAGAAGCTCTCCCGCAATCTTGTACATGTTCGGAATCATAAGCAATAAGCCCTGTGAAGCAGTATATGTAGTGGAAAGGGCACCTGCTGCCAGCGATCCGTGAACTGCCCCTGCGGCTCCGGCTTCAGACTGCATCTCGGCAACCTTTACTGTCTGTCCGAAGATGTTCTTTCTGCCGTATGCAGCCCATTCATCGACCACTTCTGCCATGGTCGACGATGGTGTTATAGGATAGATGGAAGCAACGTCTGTAAATGCATAAGAAACGTGCGCTGCTGCCGTGTTTCCATCCATTGTTTTCATTCTTCTTTGAGTCATTTTTTCCCTCCTATGTACTATAAAAAGTACAGCATATCACGTTATACTTTATCGTATTAAACCGCAGTTGTCAACCGTGTACTAATAATTATACAAAATACATGTAAAAACTTTATTTCCATTAGAATTCCAACCCTTTCACCGCTTTACCACCTCACATTGCCGATGTTTAACAGCTTGTTATGAATTCATATTAATGATACAATATTACTATCTATATACGTTTTACCAAGGAGCAATATTTTGAAAAAGATAAAAAGCTTTAAACGCGAAAAAGAATTCGATACAATGACTATCGTAACAGATATAGGTGAAATTCCCTTGAAGGATGAAGATGAGGAAAACGCAGCACCTCATGTCGACGACAAAGCTGAGGCTTCCAATGGTAACGATGTCGATGAAGCTGACATGTCTGTGCAGTCTGAAGGGCAGAAGAGCAATGATCCTCTTTCTGCAAAAGCCTCTGAAGCAGAAGATGGCGGCATGGATGAAGACAGGTCAACTAAAGAGACCGTCAACAGGAAATCCCTCGCCGACACGCAGAAGAAGGCTTCAGATGGAAAGCCCACTCAGATATATGAGCCGAGACCCCTCACTCCGGAAGATGATATATACGACGATATCATCGAGCAGTTTGCTTCTGCACCGACTAAGCCAAAGTACTGGTTTGAGGAATTCGGTGATTACTGGTCATGCAGCTGCGGCCACATCAACAAAGGCGATTACTGCAAAAGCTGCGGTCTTGAAAGAGAGCTTCTGCGTTCATTGTTCATACTCCATAAGCCTGCCGACGCTGTAGGAAAGCTGGATAAGAAGCTGAAGAAGAACAAGGAGCAGGTGGATAAAGAGGAGCAGCAGCATGCTGATAAAGAATCACGCCGCAAAGCGCGTGAAGCCTCCGGAGAGGATCTGGACAAGGTGGTTCCCATAGAGACGGATGACGGAGATGAGGATGCCTTAACGTCTCAGCCTGCAAAGGAAGAAAAGGCTGTTATTGCTTCTAATCAACACAACACAGGCAAAAAGCATCGCCTGAGCTTCAAAGCTAAAATCGCCATTGCCATCGCCGCATGCCTCATTCTCATAAGCATCTGCGGCTTTGCAATATACAAGGTCATGGCGGCTCCCGCCATGCAGTACGAGGATGCCCTTCAGCTTCAGAAGAGCGGAAAGTACGAAAAGGCCATCGAAAAATATGAGGCTCTCGGCGACTACAAGGATGCAAAGAACAGAATATGGGAATGCTGGATACTCATGGGTGACAGCTTCTATGAGAACGGTGATTTTCAGGATGCCATAAATGCCTACGAAACAGCTCTCGACCTCAAGGAGGACGGCAGCATCCATGAAAAGATAAGGCTCTGCTACATAGCCATCGGAGACAGCTACTACAATGCAGGTGAATTCGAAAAGGCCATTGGAGTCTATACGGTGGCTTCGGAGATAGCAGCCGGCGATGACGTTGTTGAAAAAATAAACGCTGCCAAGCTGGGATACGTCAAAACATTCCAGGCTGACAGGACGAAACAGGTCGAGGCTTTTCTGGATGAGCTGGTAGAAGCAGGCTATCCCGGCGCTCAGGAGCTCTATGACGCCTACTACGCATGGCACACCTCCATCATCGCAAACACCTCGGAAGACGATTATTCCTCCGATGTTGACACTGTAAGCAGAAAATCCACCGTCTACTTCCACGCCACGCTGAGCGGTGGAGAGCCAGATGAATCTCTGAGACTTTACTACGAAGTATCTTGGCCTGACGGTCACACTGAAATATACAATCTTGATTCGGAATGGCGAGCCGGCGACAGGATAACCGCTCGTTTCCAGTACGTAATACCGATATTCGGCAAGGAAGGCAAGCTGACCTTCACCCTCTACGACAGAAATACGAGAGAAGCGCTGGGCAGCGACTCAGTGATGTTTAAGAACTGATGACCGGACTTCGGTGCATTTCATTCAGTAGCTTCGATGGTTCGATGACTTCGGCAGCTTTGATGCTTCGATGCTTCGTTGCTTCGATGACTTCAAAAGTCGTGATTTTTGAAATCACAAAATTCTGCTTGCAGGCTCGTGATTTGGAGACTTTTTCTTCTTTTTCCCGGATAAGCTCTCCAAATCAGCTGGGCGGCACATATCATTTGGAGATTCCATTACCGCACACATGTTGAAAATGCTCTATAATCTCCAAATCCGACGTGCATCACACATCATTTGGAGATTCCTGCATGATACCAACATTAATAATACCTCTGACTCTCCAA
>CAUDEQ010000040.1 GCA_958448635.1 uncultured Bacillota bacterium
ACAGCATCCACGGTGTTGATGGCTCTGATCACTGCCGCCCAACCCATGTATCTCTTGCCGTCCTTGATACCTGTCGACTTCAGATCTGGGATAGCCACATAGTACTGCCATGGAAGCTGCTCCATCTTCTCGATTTCCTCTCTCACGATGGCATCGGCCTCTCTCACCGCCTCCAGCCTGTCTCTGGTGATGGCGCCCGTGCATCTTACGCCCAGACCGGGACCCGGAAACGGCTGCCTGTAAACCATACCGTCAGGCAGACCCAATGTCTTGCCCACAACTCTAACCTCGTCCTTGTAAAGCAGCTTCACAGGCTCCACCAGCTCAAACTGCATGTCCTCTGGAAGGCCGCCCACATTGTGATGCGCCTTTACGCCGTCGGACTCGGTGATGTCGGGATATATGGTGCCCTGAGCCAGCAGCTCTATACCCTCCAGCTTGCGGGCCTCCTCTTCAAATACTCTGATGAATTCAGCGCCGATGATCTTTCTCTTCTTCTCAGGCTCTGAAACTCCTGCCAGAAGATCCAGAAATCTGTCGACTGCGTCCACATATATGAGGTTGGCGTCCATCTCGTCGCGGAAAACCCTTACAACCTGCTCAGGCTCACCCTTACGAAGCAGCCCGTGGTTCACATGCACGCATGTCAGCTGCTTGCCGATGGCCTTGATGAGCAAAGCCGCAACCACCGATGAGTCAACGCCACCTGAAAGTGCCAGCAGCGCCTTTTTGTCACCTACCTGCTCCTTGATTGCCTTTATCTGTTCTTCTATGAATGCTTCTGCAAGTTCCGTTGTTGTGATTCGCACCATATCGTCAGGGCGCTTGTTCATATCCATCATGTATCCTCCATTCCTGTAATCTTAATTAAACCATTACCATCTTTTTTACCGGGTATATTATTGTACCATATTATCCGCTCATTTCATACACAAATCATTTATTATTTATCATCATGCAAAAGGCACGCTCCCCTTCGGGCTTGCTTATCTCCATGCAAAAAACACGCTCCCCTTCGGGCTTGCTTATCATCATGCAAAAGGCACGCTCTCCTTCGGGCTTGCTTACCTCTATGCAAAAGGCACACTCCCCTTCGGGCTTGCTTATCATCATGCAAAAGGCACGCTCCCCTCCGGGCTTGCTTATCATCATGCAAAGGGCACACTCCCCTCTTCCTGCATGCTGCTGCCCTTTTCATTAATCTCTTCATCCAAGCTCTTCATCCGAGCCGACCTTTCTCCGCCTGATGCGTGCGTATGCCACACATCCCACATATATTAGTCCTATATAACCGAGATAAGGATATACTGCTCCGATCAGCTCCGCAAACGGCAGCAGCCCCAGCAGAAACGCCGCCAGACTCACACAGCCTGCAAATACATAGCTGCCGGCACTTCCCTGCTTGACGAACCTTTCGCTGACCGTCCACAGCATGGCGCTGCACGCCGAAAAGATACCACATATCAGAATTATGGAAAACACAGCGCCCAGGCCGTATGAGATCTCTTTCGCCAGATAGAGAGTCGGTATCCCCAGACTGCCGACCTCACCTATATTTGAAAGAATTGCGGTATTCATCAGAAGGATCGCCAGCATCAGCGCACAAGTCCCCAGCACCGCCCCGTAGACCGCCTCTTTGTGCGAAGCTGCGCTCTTTCCAAGAGCTGCGTAATACATCGAGCCTCCCGTCAGATTATACGATATGTACAAAAGCCCTGACATCCACCACAGCCGGGAGGGCTGACTCTGCTCCATCACCTCTTCATATCGGCTTACTGCCGTCAACCCATCGAAATCTCTCACAACAGTCACGATGCCCACAAGCACAGTGAAAGCTATTATCGTAGGCCCGATGAAGGATACCACCTTTACAAATCGTTGAAAGCCTGCAAGGTATGCAATGAAAGCCAGCACCGCCATGGCCAGAGCACCCACATAATGATTGAAGCCGTAATACTCCTGAAGCGTCGCCCCCGCTCCTGAAATAAGGATCACCATAGCCGCAAACATGCTCAGAGGAACGAACCACTGATAGAAGGCCCCTGCCCTTTTACCGCAGAAATACCTGAACTGGTTGAAATCCTCATCCTCCCTGTGAAGCTGTCCCGCCTCCACTATGGCAGGTCCGATCACCAGAAAGCCCGCAAGATTTATGGCCACCAATGCAAAGCTGAGATAGCCGTAGCTTGTAAAAAACTGCAGTATCTCCTGTCCTGTGGCAAAGCCCGATCCCATCACCCACGCCACATAAGCGCCCATTATTCTTATGACATTTTTGTAATTTATACTGTCCATTTTCCCTATCATCACCATTTAAATTCCTTATACTGATATATTATGACAGCATCAGTACCAATGCAATGTTTTTTGTTTTTTCAAAAAAATGCTGGTTTTCCTCTCGTGCAATAATATATAATGAGGGTGAAAAATCTTCCGGCTTTCTCATATGAAAGCATCTATCGGAATATATATCGACAAGCCGGTACGTTAAAACAAAGTCAGCTTCGCCGGTTCCTTTTCAGAGGCAGACTTCGTTGAAATACACACAACATATTCCAAGACAATTTTAGGAGGCAATAATCATGGAAAAAATCTACACGGGCAAAACTAAAGATGTATTCAGGCTGGACAACGGTAATGTGCTGTTGCTTTTCAAGGACGACTGCACAGGAAAGAACGGAAAATTCGACCCCGGCGAAAATGCCGTAGGTCTCACGATAGAAGGAATCGGGAGAGAAAATCTCAAAACATCCATTCATTTTTTTGAGCTTCTCAAGAAAGCCGGCGTCAAGACTCATTACGTCGATGCCGATATCGAAAACGCCACCATGGAGGTTCTTCCGGCAAAGGTTTTCGGCAAAGGCCTTGAGGTGATATGCAGACACGTGGCTACAGGAAGCTTCATCAGAAGATATGGGGCTTATATAGAGGACGGCACGCCCATAGAAGGGGGCTATGTGGAAACCACCTTCAAGGATGATGAAAAGGGCGACCCTCTTGTAACAAAGGATGCGCTGGCTCTGCTTGGAGTCATGACGCCTGAAATGTATGACAGTATGAAGGAGCAGACCCTCGCCATAACAAAAATCGTTGCCGATGATCTGGCAGAAAAAGGCCTTGTATTATACGATATCAAATTTGAATTCGGCTACAGCGAGGACGGCGAGGTTATTCTTATAGACGAGATTGCCTCCGGCAACATGAGAGTATATAAGGACGGAAAGATCGTAGATCCTCTTGATCTGACAAAAATGATTCTGGTATAGACCCCTGATGTATAGCGTACATATGACATGAATAGAAAGAGGGTATGATCATGGCACAAGACAAGATCATGATTGTTGATAACGAAATGGAGATAATCCAGCTGATAAAGCTGTATCTTTCGAGAGAAGGCTTTGATGTCATCTGGACCACAGACAGCACCAAGGCGACAGCGATGGCTGCCGAAGAGAAGCCGGATCTTATTCTGCTGGACGTCGTAATGCCCGGTATAAGCGGCATCGAGCTGTGCAGCAAAATAAGAGAGACCAGCGACGTTCCCATCTTATTTGTAAGCTGCAAAAATCAGGACATGGATAAGGTTCTCGGCCTGTCCATAGGCGGAGACGACTACATCTCCAAACCCTTCAGCCCTGCGGAGCTTGTCGCCCGCGTCAAAGCTCACCTCAGAAGAAAAAATCTCAGATCATTCGGCTCCGGTCAGCCATGCACAGACGACACCATCGCAATTAACAACCTGTTGATAAATCTGTCATCGCATACGGTTTCAGTCGATGGCATTCCGGTTCATCTTACCGCAAAGGAATTCGAGCTTCTGGTGCTGCTATGCAAATACCCCAACAGAGTGTTCACCAGCCAGCAGATATTCAACAACCTGTGGAACACATATGGACTTGAAGAAGATGTCCGCACCGTCATGGTACATATATGCAACCTCAGGAAAAAGATAGAGACCAACCCCGACAACCCTAAATATATACAAACCGTAAGAGGCGTGGGGTACAAGCTGATAACCAAGTGACAGCGGTGAAGTCGTACATACATCAAAGCCGTGGCAGGCTTTCGCCGGACAATGCTAAAATGCGCATACAATAATCAAAAGGACTCCTTACCATCCTGGAGTCCTTTTATAATATTCATTTCCGTCACGATTACCCCTTTATTCCTTCTCTGTTGTTTTTTCGGCATATCGGTATTTCCATCCCTTCCGGCGCTTCCGTTTATGGCTAAAACCTTCAATTTACTCCATCTCCACTTTTTTTATGAATCTTGCAGGAGCTCCACCGACTATGGTATACGGCTCCACGTCCTTTGTGACCACCGAACCTGCAGCTATTACAGCCCAGTCCCCTATAGTGACACCCTGCAGGATCGTCGAATTGGAGCCGATCCACACGTTCTTTCCCAGCGTTATAGGCTTATAGTGATTTACCCTGCCCTTTCCCGGAGTTAAATCGTGGTTGATGGTTGCCAGCACCACATTATGACCGATGAGCGCACCGTCTCCTATGGTTATCCCGCCTTGGTCCTGAAAGTGACAGCAGGAGTTGATGAAAACATTGCTGCCTATGGTTATGTTCTTTCCGAAATCCGTGTAAAACGGCGGAAAGAGCATAAAGCCATCGCCGATCTTTCTGCCCGTGAGCCTTTCCATGATTTCCTTGAGCTCATCAGGCTCGTGATATGAAGAATTCAGCTCCATGCCTATGCGTATGGCTTCCTGAAATAGACTGTTGGCATACCTGTTTATTTTCTCGTCATCATATATCTCTTCCCTAAAGCTCCTTATAACATCGTCTACTGTCACCATTTTGATTCCTCCGTTTCACATTTCATGTATCTTTACCGTTATCAGCTTTTTTTCCCATCGCCTTTACTATAGTTTTTGCGCCTTCAAATATCAAATACATATATTATATACGCTCACATACTTTTAAAGTATCATGTCTTGTGGTATAATCCATCTAAATCAGTAACCGCAATGTGAATACAAGGGCAAGGAGGTAATCGCTTTGGATATACGTGTATTGAAATATTTTCTTGCAGTGGCCAGAGAGGAAAGCATCACCAAGGCCGCCGAAACACTGCACATGACGCAGCCGCCTCTTTCAAGACAGCTAAAGGAGCTGGAAAACGAGGTGGGTAGGCAGCTTCTCATCAGAGGGAGCAAGAAGGTCACCTTGACCGAGGAAGGTGTGCTTCTTCGAAAACGTGCCGAGGAAATGGTTTCGCTGATGGAAAAAACCATGTCCGAGCTTTCATCCTCCGACAAAAACATCAGCGGCGATATCCACATGGGAGGCGGAGAAACGGAGGCAATGTCCATCATCGCCAAGGTTGCGAAGGATCTTCAGCAGGAGTATCCCCTCATCCGCTACCACATCTACAGCGGAGACGGCTCTCATATAACGGAAAAGCTGGACAAAGGGCTGATAGACTTCGCCCTTCTCGTCGAGCCCTTCGATGTTTCCAAATATGATTTCATAAAGCTCCCAATCAGGGATACCTGGGGAGTTCTCATGAGAAAGGACAGCCCGCTGGCTGAAAAGGACGTCATCTGCCCGGAGGATCTGTGGGATAAGCCGCTCATTATTTCACAGCAGACATCTGTAAGCGATGAAATGATGGCATGGCTCCAAAAGGATATTTCACAGCTCAATATCGTGCTGACATATGAGCTTCTTTACAACGCATCTCGTTTTGTGAAAATGGGCTTTGGCTATGCCATAGCTCTCGACAAGCTCATCAATACCGAAGGTGACAGACATCTGTGCTTTCGTCCCCTTTATCCCGTTGCCGAAGCAGGTCTATGTATAGCCTGGAAGAAGTATCAGATTTTTTCAAAGGCCTCAGCTGAATTTCTGAAGCGCCTGCAGAAGGAGTTCAGCGACACGACTCAGATGTAAATAAGCGTCATGACGCAAAAAAAAGACGAAACGGAAGATTCCATCTCCTTCCGCTTCGTCTTTTCCTTATGCTATCGCCTATATGGCTGTACTACATTGTCATAATCTTGGGTCGAGGCCATAGCATTGCAGGCAGTTTTTTAAAGGATGTTATAATGTCAATCTTTCAAGCTATCCAATGCTTGCTTCAATAGTTACGACGATGATGCTCAGCACCATATTTCTTGTGCTGTCACGCCAGAGCAGAAAGCTGTATATGCAGATCTGGGGCTCATCCTGACTGGTATGTTCCATCATATTCATCCTGGACTTTTCCAACCTGACGCTGCATATGAACAGCATGTCCTATATCATGCTGAGGCAGCTCTTCGCCCTCATAGCATCGTACCTGTTTCTCATGGGGACATACCGTTTTTTCCAGCTGCGGGCGCCCAATTACTTCGGAGCGGCAGCGCTGATTTCCTCCATATTAATCGTGATATACCCTGTTTCCGACAATATATTTTCGATGTTTCTTATTCCGAATATCATCCTTTGCTCCGGAATGCTCATCATCTCCGGCTGCCTTTTTATTACAGTTTCATGGACTCAGAAGATACCTGAAAATCTGTTCGCCAGCTTTCTGATAATCGGTTGGAGCATTTTCATAAACCACTTCGGCTTCACGCTGAAAAGCTCAACTCTGGCTGTAATAACGTACTTTATCGGTCTGTTTACAGTAAACATCCTCATGATGATACTGATAATAATCTACTTTAAAAAACTCAGGTTCATAGATGACAGGCTGTCGGCCAGATTCAGGCTCTTGGTAGAGAATTCATCCGATATGATGTTTCTTTACGACTACAGAAAACAGGCCTTCGAATACATAAGCCCGACTATATCACATCTAGTGGGTCTTTCTGCCGAAAGCCTGTATAAAATGCCGGAGAGGTTCTTCGAGAGGGTAAGCATCGAAGAAAAGAACACGGATATAGTCAGGATCTTCTCAAAACCTGTTTTGAATCCCGGAAACGGCATCCTCTGCCTGTACAAGGACGGAGAGGTCAGCAGATGGTCGGAAATACATTATCTTCCCATCAGGGATAATGCCGGAATAGTTACAGCCGTGGAAGGTATCCTCAGGGATATCACCGAAAGAAAGGTCATAGAAAAGGAGCTGGAGGAGGCTGCTCAGGCAAAGCACGAGCTTCTTGAAAACATATCTCATGAGATAAAGACGCCGATAACTCTGATAAAGGGGTATTCCGAGACTCTTCTGGACAAACTGATACCTCAAGAGGCTACCGACACATATCTGAAGATGATAAATTCCAAGGCCATGATGCTGTCGACACTGGTGGATGATCTGTCCCACGTTTCAGATTTGTCATCACAGACGATGGAATATAAATTTTATGAAAGAAACGCCGCCGAGCTTTTCGATGATCTGATAACGCAGGCGGAAATACATATTAACAGCTCCAGGCATAAGGCGCTGATCCGTACCGAAATCAACAGCGATGCAGTGGTAATCGTGGACCCGTACCGTATACAGCAGGTCATCACCAACCTGATAAACAACGCCATACGCCATACGGAGATAGGTAATGCCATTTCCCTGTCCTGCATCACAATACCTGCCGACTTTGCCGGAAATATCGATGACGAGCTTCACGATATCCCTGACGGCGAGCTGTTATTCGCCGTGGATGATACAGGTGAAGGGATCTCACCGCAAGATCTGCCGTTCATCTTCGACAGGCATTTCAGCTCAAGGCCAAAGCCTGACGGCAGATCGGGGTTGGGACTCCACATATCACAGCAGATAATACTGCAGCATTCGGGAAAAATTTTCGCCAAAAATAACGATTATGGCGGAGCGAGGATAACCTTCACTCTGCCATATTACAATTGATCGTCTATTGAATTTTCCCACGATTATGCGGGATATAACGTGGCTGTACCACGTTATTTATCGGAAAACTTAAGGCCGGGCACCTTTCTTCCCAGCAGTTTTTCCAGCCTGTCCTGCTGTGATCTTCTTGCCACATCGTAGCCGTACTGATAGAAGTCCAGCACATCTGCATCCTTTACGATTTCCTCAAGAGGAGAGCCAATCTCCTCTTTTTTGCTGTGATTTCTTACGGCGACAGCTATCTGAGCGATTTCCTCGTCGCTGAAAAGGCCTGTTTTCTTCAAAAACTCCTGCACCGGAATATATCCCGCCTCTGCGTGACCTGCCTGCTTACCGGTGATTATCCTGCCGTAATCGTGGCACGCACATGCGGCGGCTGCCAGTATGGGATCTACCCCTCTTTTCTCTGCCATCATGTATCCGATCTTGGCACAGCTTACGATATGAACCCTTTCCCAGTCGATGAAGTGATCTCTTTCGGGAACCAGCTCTTCGTATTTGTCGATTTCCTTCAATAATGCGCTTTGCAGTCTAAGAAGCTTTTTCATGTCATTCACCTTCTCTCTATCAGTCTTGCTTCAAATCGCTGTTATTACTATCTGTTGGATGGGGATGATGTGTCCTTCAATATAACGTCATGCGCTCCGCCTTCAACGATGCTTGTTGCCGATACCAGCGTCAACTTAGCGTTTTTCTGAAGCTCAGGTATTGTCATCAGTCCGCAGTTGCACATGGTGGATTTTACCTTCTGCAGAGACTGTCTCACATTGTCGCTGAGAGGTCCCGCATATGGAACGTATGAATCCACTCCTTCTTCAAAGGACAGCTTCTTATCTCCGCCCATATCATATCTCTGCCAGTTTCTGGCTCTGTTGGAGCCTTCGCCCCAGTATTCCTTGACGTAGCTTCCATTGATGTTAAGCTTGGCTGTAGGCGATTCGTCAAATCTTGAGAAATATCTTCCCAGCATCAGGAAGTCAGCGCCCATTGCCAGTGCCAACGTCATATGGTAATCGTACACGATTCCTCCGTCTGAGCATATAGGAACGTACACTCCCGTTCTCTCGTAGTATTCATCTCTTGCCTTGGCAACCTCTATGACGGCCGAAGCCTGTCCCCTTCCTATGCCCTTCTGTTCTCTGGTTATGCAGATGGAGCCTCCGCCTATACCGACCTTTACAAAATCGGCTCCGGCATCTGCCAGGAACTCGAAGCCTTCCTTGTCCACCACATTACCTGCTCCTATCTTGACGCTGTCTCCGTATTTTTTTCTTACAAAGTCCAACGTTATCTTCTGCCACTCGGTAAAGCCCTCCGAGGAATCTATGCACAGAACATCGGCTCCGGCTTCCACCAGTGCCGGAATTCTGTCCTCAAAGTCCCTGGTATTGACGCCTGCTCCCACCACATATCTCTTCTGTGAATCCAACAGCTCGTCCGGGTATGCCTTATGTGTATCGTAATCCTTACGGAAGACGAAGTATGCCAGTCTCTGGTTCTTGCCTATTATAGGAAGGGCATTCAGCTTGTTGTTCCAGAGGATATCATTGGCCTCCGACAGGGATACACCCTCCTCCGCATATACAAGCTTCTCGAAAGGAGTCATGAAATTGCACACCTTTTCATCCAGAGACATTCTGCTCACTCTGTAATCCCTGCTGGTCACAAGACCCACCATCTTTCCTTCAGCTGTTCCGTCCTCGGTTACAGCCGTCGTCGAATGACCTGTCTCCTCCTTGAGAGCCAGAAGGTCTGCCAGCGTCTGATCCGGTCTTATATTGGCGTCGCTTGTAACAAATCCCGCCTTATGGGATTTTACCTTTCTTACCATTTCCTGCTGACGCTCGATGGACTGCGATCCGAATATGAATGAGATGCCGCCCTCCTTGGCCAGTGCTATAGCCAGTCTGTCTCCGGAAACCGCCTGCATTATAGCTGAAACCATTGGTATGTTCATAGTTATAGCAGGCTCCTCACCTTTTTTGAACCTTACCACAGGCGTCTTCAGAGAAACATTTTCCACTCTGCATTCCGTTGATGAATATCCGGGCACAAGCAGGTACTCGTTGAATGTTCTCGATGGTGTATCAAAAATAAATGCCATTTCTACCTCCCGTTATACTTCAAATTTGATATATTTTACTACTTATTGCTGTGTTTGTCCATCCTCAACATCACCGTTTATCACACAAATAACGCCGACTCTGTTTTTAACGTCCATTTTTCTGAATATATTGTATATGTGAGTCTTGACAGTGCTTTCCGACAGGAACAGCGTATCTGCGATCTCACGATTGCTCTTGCCGCTGTATATGAGCTCGATGAGCTCCTTCTCTCTTGGCGTGAGCTTGAACTGCCTGCATACCTCTTCTATCCTGTCCATGGTATCCGTCTGCCTGTTTGTATCCTCGCTTTGCTCTGAAAACGTTCCAAGAAAAACCTTATTGTATGCGTATATCATCGTTGCAGCATTGAGTATGAGCCAGAACACTATGGTAAGGTCGAGAGGCGTTCTAATGAACTCGCTGTTTCCCCAGTACACCGATGTCTCTCCCCAGAAATATGCCACGTAATTCCATATGAGCATGGTGGTTACCGTTATCATGTATAAGAAGGACTGTTTGTCGTTTGCCGTCGCCGCAAATATGATATGAGCCACCGATGCTGCCAGGAATGATATTATCAGACCTATATCCGTGACCAGCAGCAGCCATTTCAGGGTATAGAAATGCTCCACCTCCAGGAAGAATGTCAGCAAGAGCCACATGGCCATGTAGAACAGAAGGTATGCCTTCACCATCTTGTTTATCATCTGGAGAGCTTCTCTCTTTATTATATTTTCCTGTACGCCTATCCACAGACACATGGAGCCTGCAATGATGCAGTTCCCTATACGCAGTATCTTAAGACTGCTGAAGCCTCCGATACCATAGTCCAGATAATATATAGCCATATCGTAAAAGCACATCAACAGCATCCCTGCTGCGAATATGGCAAGAGCCTTGTTGAACTTCTTACGGCCTCTGTCCTTTCCCAGAAAAGCGATGGTGAAGCCTGAGCACGCCAAAACTATACATAATACATACGCAATCAATATAAGTTCTCTTGTAAACACATTTCACATCCTTTTCTTATGATACGAAAGCCTCATAAATAGCCTTTATGGCTTTTTCAAAATCTTTATTCTCAACTCCCACGATGATATTCATTTCGCTGGAGCCCTGGTCTATCATTCTGATGTTTACACCCGCCTCTGCCAGCGCAGTAAACAACCTAGCTGAAACCCCGGTCCTGGCGGACATTCCCGACCCTACGGTGGCTATAAGCGCCATGTTGTCGAAAGTCTCAACGTGATCCGGCTTCAGCTGTCTCTGTATCTCCTCTGTAATATCGTCCAGCTTTCCGCCCAGCGCCTGATTTTCTATAACCACCGACAAAGTATCTATACCGCTTGGCAGATGCTCTATCGCTATATCATTGTCCTCCAGTATCCCCGCCAGCTTTCTGATGAAGCCTCTTTCGCCGCTGAGCCCGTTCTTGGAAATGGCGATTACGGTGAAATTCTTGCTGCCGGCTATACCGGAGATGATCCTTGAATCGCACTTATCAGGCTCCGCTGTTATCATCGTGCCCGGGTCCTCAGGCTTATTGGTATTTCTGATGTTTATAGGTATATTGGCTATTCTTGCAGGATATATGGCATCCTCATGAAGCACTGATGCCCCCATGTATGAAAGCTCTCTCAGCTCCTTGTATGAAATGGTGCTGATCGGCTTAGGGTCCTTGACTATTCTCGGATCTGCCATGAGGAAGCCTGAAACGTCGGTCCAGTTTTCGTATACGTCTGCACCCATGGCTCTTGCCACCAGCGCCCCTGTTATGTCCGATCCACCTCTTGAAAATGTTCTGACTGTACCGTCCATCTTTGCTCCGTAAAAGCCGGGGATTACTGCATTTTCATGCTTTGAGAGCTCATGCTGTATTGCCGTGTTTGTGGATTCCTCCATAAATCTTCCCTTGTCGCTGAATCTAACTATCGACGCAGCATCGACGAAATCATATCCGATATAAGCTGCAATGAGCTTGGCATTCAGGTATTCTCCTCTGCTGGCTATATAGTCTGCCGAAGCGCCCTGCTCCATATTCTCCCTGATCACGTCAAATTCCTGCTTCAGATTTACATCGGTTCTCAGAGCCACGCCCACTGCGGTAAATCTATCCACAATCACCTGGAATATCTGCTCGTATGGTATCTTATGCTCGATATGGGTCTTGCACAGATACAGAAGATCCGTTATCTTGCTGTCATCGGAAAACCTTTTGCCGGGAGCCGACACTACAACGTATTTTATGCTTCCGTCTTTTTCAATTATGTTCTTTATCTTTTCTATCTGCAGCGCATCAGCCACAGATGAGCCTCCAAATTTTGCTACCTTTATACCCATTTGCCTTATATTTCCTTTCTAAGTTCCTCTGCCTTGTCAGTCCTTTCCCACGGAAGATCTATGTCTGTCCTTCCAAAATGCCCATAGGCTGCCACCTGTCTGTAGATAGGTCTCCTCAGATCAAGATCTCTGATGATTGCCGCAGGTCTCAGATCAAAATGCTTCGATACGATCTCGGCAAGTCTTTCATCGGAGACCTTCCCTGTACCGAATGAATCAACCATTATCGATACAGGCTTTGCCACTCCTATGGCATACGCCAGCTGTATCTCACACTTGTCAGCCAGTCCCGCTGCAACTATGTTCTTGGCAACGTATCTTGCCGCATATGCCGCCGAACGGTCCACCTTCGTCGGGTCCTTGCCGCTGAAAGCGCCGCCGCCGTGACGTGCGTATCCGCCATAAGTATCCACTATGATCTTTCTTCCCGTCAGGCCTGAATCTCCATGAGGTCCTCCTATTACAAATCTTCCCGTAGGATTGATGAAATACTTGGTTTCCTCGTCCAGAAGCGCCGGATCTATCACAGGCTTCACCACATGCTCGATGATGTCTTTTCTTATCTGTTCAAGCGATACATCGGGATCGTGCTGCGATGATATGACTATTGTATCTATCCTCTTTACCTTGTCTCCGTCGTACTCTACAGTAACCTGTGTTTTGCCGTCAGGTCTGAGATAAGGCAGCAATCCGTTCTTTCTGACCTCCGTAAGCTTTCTTGCCAGCTTGTGAGCCTGAGCTATAGGCATCGGCATCAGCTCAGGAGTCTCGTTACAGGCAAAGCCGAACATCATGCCCTGATCTCCTGCGCCTGTTTCCTCCATTTCGGCAGTATCCTCAATACTGCCGTCCTTGTACTCCAGCGCCTTGTCAACGCCCATGGCTATATCGGGAGACTGCTCATCTATCGCCGTCAGTATGGCGCATACATTGCCGTCATATCCGTACTCACCCTTGTCATATCCTATATCGCATATTACCTCCCTTGCCAGCTTCTGGATGTCGATATAGCATTCCGTGCTTATCTCCCCCATAACCATGGCATATCCGGTGTTGGCTGTGGTTTCCGCCGCCACTCTGCCCATGGGGTCCTTTTCCATGATGGCATCCACAATGGCGTCTGATATCTGGTCGCAGATCTTATCAGGATGTCCTTCTGTTACTGATTCAGATGTAAATAATTTTTTCATTTTTCCCTCCATCAAAAGATGATCTCTTATTAAGAACAAAGTCGTCTTCACCGATCTTGGTTTTACGGCAAACTTTGTTGAAATACCCCTTATGGCCGCCATGACCAAGGGTCCAACGGGAAATGACGATCATTCGATATTTCCCTCATTAATCGAAAAGCCTCTTTTACACAGGAAAGAGGCTCATTTTACAATTATCTTTCCTCATCTTTCAGAATAAAAAATATGTGAGCCGGAATTGCATGCAACACTATGATTATCCTGTAGGATTTGGCACCTTGGGCACTTCTATATAATAAAAAGCACCAGGTTGCCGGGTTTCTCAGGGCCTATTCCCTCCACCGCTCTTAATAAGGATCTTTTGTTTTCTAATACTATATTATATAACAATTAGAATCCGTGTCAATAGATTACAAAGCAAACCTTGTTTCTCTTGTATTTTTTTTCAAATAGGGTATACTCTTCATATATTATAATGAATATGATTAAGAGGTGCATGATTTGAGCAAGCCTTTATTTACCGTCATAGAAGGCGGTCTGCTGACTGCAGAAAAGAATACAAAAAAGCATTTTATATCAGCCTATGTGACCGACACACGTCTAATGGGCGTCCTTGCCATATACGCCCACTGGCATATGGAGCTGCCGCCGTCACTTTCCTACGATGAGAATGACTATACTGATCTTCATCAGTTCTTCTATATAGACTGTGAGGAAATGGGGCTTGAAACATATAAGGGCGTCACGGGAAATGACTTTGAAGAGCTGGAGCTTGTGGAGCAGGCTCTTATAGGAGGTCTTGGCGCCAGGAAGAAGGATATCACTGAGCGCCAGCTGCGAAGCCTTCTGACGTATTATAAGAACTTCAACCGCCATCACGGTCTGCCTCTTCCCGACGGATACCGTGAATATGATTTTCTGCTGGAGGAGGACGTCATACTGGATGAGCTTCAGCACGATAATCTCATGAAGCTCATATGCGGAGAGATCACCTCCGACTATCAGGCGGTAAATTACTTTCTCATGAGATTGTTCGGCAGAGACTACAGCGGCGCATCGTATGTTGCCGATAAGGGCTGCCCTCTCGATATATACAGTAAGTATCATCAGGCTACCTTCTGCAAGAACGTAATAGACAAATCCCATACCTATGATGACGGGGCAGTCTCATATCTGTGCGAATCCCTCATAGAGATGAGAGGCAATTATGAGACAGTCATCACCGAGATCATCGTAAAGGCTCTCAAGGTGGTGGACTGCCGTCACTGCTCAGGCTTTTCCATAAGCGCTGCCGAAGCCGCTATGATGCTGGCAAAGGCCGAATTCGTGACTGTCTACGAGGTTCTCTTAAGCGACGATGATATGGACAACAACATAGGAGAGCTCACCGTCGATCTCAATGCAGTGATGTCCACTCACGAAAACGGCAGAATGTTCATGGCTTTCAAGCCCACCAACGATCACGTCAACAGCCGTGTATTCCGGCTCAGCAACGATGTCAAGGGAGTATATTTCCTGACAGATTACGGCCAGCTCATCGTTGCCGCCTACAGCCTTCAGGATATACGCTTTCTGGAAAACAAGCTGAAGATGAGCATGCTGGCTCCGTTTCTGATAACTACGGCAAAATACGAATTCAAGGAACCGGTGCTTTTCGAATTCGTTCAGAGCGACTTTGAGGATTTCGACGACTTCCTCGACTTCATTCGGGAATAGCTTGCCTTTCCCAACCCATATGATGCTTTCAACGCGCTTCCCAGCGGACCAGTGCTTTCAAAATCTCTGATGACAGTCTGCCTAGAGGCGCGTCTGTCATATTGCACATCAGTACCACGGCAACTTCCATTCGGGGACATATCCATAGACTTGTCCTGAAACCCTCGTCGCTTCCCTCATGACCCACCACGAAAAAGCTTTTTTCATCATCGTCATACTTTGCTGCCTTGACGTGCAGCTCCTTTGCGAACCATCCCAGAGCCATCTTCTCCGACGCTCCCGGAATGTCATTCCGTATAGTCCACATCATGTCTATGCTCTCACCCCGAAGAAGCACATCGCCATACGTTTTTCCCAAATCGTCTTCTTCACCTTTTCTTCGTAATTCAACATCTCTCTGCCGTCTCCAGTTACTGTAGGTTTCAATAAGGTTTCCCGCCCACTTCATCATATCTCCTGTCGTGGAGGTGATGGTAGAGCTGGGCGCATGCTGCCTTGTATACGGATAAACCTCCACCGGTGAGATGGATCTGTCTCTGTTTTTTCTGTGCGGCATGGCAAGGCCTGCCTCATCTGCCGCCGCCAGAAATAACTCGCAGTCGATACTATTTTCACATTCACCTGAGTCCGTCTCTCGACCGACCATCTGACTGAACCTGTCTGCCGTCAGAAAGGTGGTATCGTTCATGCAGAGAGGCTCGAAGATCTCTTTCTTCATGAACTCTTCGAATGTCATTCCTGATATTTCCGCTATCACTAGCCCCAGCAGGTCATATCCCACATTGCTGTATCGGAATTTATTCTCATGCGGAGACCACAGAAGCCGCCTGCCGGACACCTCCTCCGACAAGACATATTCCTTGAGCACATTATCTGCGGTCCGGTGCTTTTGCCAACCGTAATCCGCCACATCGGAGAGGCCCGATGTGTGAGTCATCATGGATTTTATCGTCATGTCTTTCCATCGTTTATCAGCGATAGACAAATAGGGCAGTATTTCTTCCGCCCTGTCCGACAGGGTCAGCCTGCCTTCCTCAACAAGCTTCATAATACCGCACGCTGTAAACAGCTTCGACACAGATGTGCAGTGAAATACAGTATCCTTCATCACCGGCGCCCCCGATTTATAATTTCTGCACCCTGCTGCCGCCGTCCAATGGAAGCCGCTGCAATACACGCCTGCGGATATACCGGGTATATCATAAAAGCCCATGGTGTTTTTCATGAAGCTTTCGCATATGGACTGCAGTTCTTTTCCGTTTCTATGCATTTTGCACTTCCTCCACGCTCTCTCAAAAGCATTTTCTCAGCACCTCGGCATATCCTTCAGTGCCTCTCTCTGCCGATAAAAATCTTTTCCATCCTTCTTTTGGTGGAATTGCGACCTTCCGCATGATATAATCATTTTAAGTATATGATAAGGAGAAAACACATGCAACACAGAAAATTCAATAAAACAGACCTTGAAGTTTCTCTTCTTGGTATGGGATGTATGAGACTTCCTCAGACGGAAGACGGCAAGGTTGATGAGGCCGAAGCTATAGATATCATAAGATCCTCCATAGACGCCGGAGTCAACTATGTAGACACAGCTTACATGTATCATGGCGGTGTGAGTGAAACCATCGTCGGCAAGGCGCTCAAGGACGGATACAGGGAAAAGGTTCTCCTGGCAGATAAAATGCCTATCTGGCTGGCCAAGGATGAAGACCATATGAAGGAAATCTTCAACGATCAGCTGAAAAAACTGGATGTCGATTATATAGATATGTATCTGGTTCACAATGTGAACATTTCCAATTGGAAACGCTGCAAGAAGCTGAACCTGATGCCTTTCCTGGAAGAAATGAAGGCTCAGGGAAAGATTCGCCATATCGGTTTTTCTTTCCATGACAAGCTTGAGTTTTTCAAGGAGCTGCTGGAGGAATACGACTGGGAATTCTGCCAGATCCAGCTCAATTACATGGACAAGAATCATCAGGCCGGAGTGGAGGGTCTAAGATACGCTACCGAAAGGGGGCTGGATGTTATAATCATGGAGCCTCTCAAGGGCGGAAGGCTTACAGACTTCGTTCCTCCTACAGTACAGGAGATATGGGATGGTTTCAATGTAAAGAAGAGTCCTGCGGAATGGGCTTTCAAATGGCTTGCCAACATGCCTGAGGTAAAGCTGATCCTCAGCGGTATGAGTTCTAAACAGCAGATTATGGAAAACATCAATATCATGTCTGCAGATGACGTAGCCGCTCTTTCTGAAAAAGAAAAGGCTCTCATCGACAGCGTTTCAGACGAATACAACAGACTTATCAAATATTCATGCACAGGCTGTCAGTACTGCATGCCATGTGTCAAGAAGCTTGATATCCCTAAAATCATAGGTTATTACAACGACTGGAATATATACGAACAAAATCCATCCACGAAATTCGAATACGACACATGGATCCCGGATGGACGTCACGGCTCTGACTGCATCGGCTGCAAGGCATGTGAAGAGAAATGTCCTCAGTCCATTCCTATCGCCCGCGCGATGAAGGATGCCGCAGATGCCTTTGGAAAGTAATCTTACAATCGAGTAGGAGGCGGTGACTAACCGCCGTCCTCTCACACCACCGTACGTAC
>CAUDEQ010000041.1 GCA_958448635.1 uncultured Bacillota bacterium
TTTTATCACTTAAATCTATTATTTTATTAGGAGGATTATATGGGCACTATACTATTTCTCATTTTTTTCCCAATGATTATTGCCTTGATTCTTTTAGTAAACAAAGAGGATAAGGTCAGAGATGCGGTTGTAAAGGTTGCTGCATTTGTGATCGCTGCCGTATCTATCGTTGTGGCCGTCCAGTTCTTCTCTTCAGGCGGACAGAGTTTCCCTGTTCACGTTGAAGCGGTGAATTACGTCATGATGGGGATAGAAGTCATTCTTGCTATTTATATCATATACATGGGTATAAAGCACAAGAAGTATCTGGCTTCGCTTTTCGCAGTGATACAGACTCCGCTGCTGATCTGGTTCGAGCTTACTGAAGGACATCATATTGCTGTTCAGAATAATATGTATGTGGACAGGCTATCAGTTATAATGATACTGATAATAGGTATCGTAGGATCGTTGATAACGGTCTATGCGTTGGGATATATGAAGGACTTTCAGCATCATCATTCAGATGAGCCTGACAGAAGACCTTGGTTCTTCTTCGTTATGTTCTTATTCCTTGGAGCAATGGTAGGTCTGGTAACATCCAACAACATGATCTGGATGTACTTCTTCTGGGAGATCACCAGCCTTTCATCATTCTGGCTCATCGGATTCACGAGAACGCAGGAGGCTACAAACAATGCCTTCAGAGCTCTTATCATGAACCTGGCAGGAGGCCTGGGCTTTGCAATAGGTATTGTGATACTGGGCAAGGTGTTCGGAACTCTGGAGCTCAGCACTATGATCGCCATCGGCACTGTTTACGGAGAGCTGGTTGCAGTTCCTGCAGTATTCTTCGCATTCGCAGGAATCACCAAGGCAGCTCAGATGCCGTTTAACAGCTGGCTGTTGGGAGCCATGGTTGCGCCTACACCAACATCGGCGCTGCTTCACTCATCGACGATGGTTAAGGCCGGTGTATTCATGATAATAAAGCTTGCTCCTGTTCTTGGAATGGGTAACTTTGCTGGCATCATGACGATGATGGTGGGAGGAACGACATTCCTGATGGCCACCTTCGCAGCAGTATCCCAGAGCAATGCCAAGAGAGTTCTCGCATACTCGACAATAGCAAACCTGGGACTCATAGTAACCTGCGGCGGTATCGGTACTGCCGAGGCTGTATGGGCAGGCGTTATGCTTATCATATTCCACGCTGTTACAAAATCTTTGCTGTTCCTCTGCGTAGGTACTGCCGAGCATAATATCGGAAGCAGAGACATAGAGGATATGGACGGTCTTTTCGTAAGAATGCCTAAGCTGGCAGGCTTCATGATCGTCGGTATAGCAGGAATGTTCCTGGCTCCTTTCGGAATGCTTATTTCCAAGTGGGCTGCCATGACTGCTTTCATTGATTCAGGAAATGTAATACTGGTGGCTATCATCTGCTTCGGAAGTGCAGTTACTGCATTCTACTGGATAAAGTGGATAGGTAAGCTGGCAGGAATCGTTGCAGGAGAAGAGAGAATAGATCAGAACGTGCACAAGGAGGAAATCTTCGTACACACTGCTCTGGTTGTTTTGACAATATTAGTATGTCTCATCTTCCCTCTGATTTCCATGTACATGCTGGTACCTTATCTGGAAATCATCTTCGGCGGACTGTCCTCCATGGTTCTGTCTGCAGACAATATGATAATCATGGTAGTGATGATAGCGGTAATGGTACTTCTTACAGGACTGTTCTTCGGAAAATCAAACAAGAAGATCGTTCCAATATATCTGGCAGGAGTAAACGAAGGAGACAACCTTACATACCATGGCTCCATGGGCAAGGATGTTGAATTCAAGCTTAGAAACTGGCATATGGAAAAGTATTTTGGCGAAAAGAAGATGAATCTCATAGGAGGAATCATCTGTGCAGCCATGCTGGTAATAGGAATAGGCATCATGGTAGGAACGCTTATCAGTCTGTTGGGAGGTGTTGCATAAATGATTATTAAGATGATAATATCCATAATTGCATACCTGATCCTGGCTCCTTTAGCAGGAGGTATTCTGGCAGGACTCGACAGAAAGGTTTCGGCGAGAATGCAGGGCAGAGTTGGTCCTCCTGTTCTCCAGCCGTTTTACGATGTATTCAAGCTCTTTGAAAAGGAAGCCGTTACGGTAACGAGAGTTCAGGATTTCTACGTAATGATCTTCGTGATCTTCGTCATCGCATCAGGAGTTATATTCTTCGCAGGAGGAGATCTTCTGCTGGTGATATTCGTGCTGACGGTGGCCAGTGCATTCCTGATCATTGCAGCATATTCATCCAACTCTCCTTACGCACAGGTAGGTGCTGAGCGTGAGCTGCTGCAGATGATGGCATACGAGCCTATGGTTCTGATGACTGCCATAGCATTCTACATGTACTGCGGAAGCTTTACGGTAAGAGATATACTGGCAGGCTCTTCGATGCCAATACTCCCTCTTATAGGCATATTCATCGGCTTCGTATTCATACTGACGATAAAATTCAGAAAGTCTCCTTTTGATTTGAGCATGTCACATCACGCTCATCAGGAGCTGGTAAAGGGAATAACGACTGAATTCTCCGGCAGAACGCTGGGACTCATCGAGATTTCTCACTGGTATGAAAACATCATGCTGCTGGGCTTCGTGTTCCTGTTCTTTGCCAACGGAACTGTATGGGGCGCTGTGATTGGCGTTCTCGTATGCCTGATAGCATATTTCTTCGAAGTGCTAATTGACAACAGCTTTGCCAGAATGAAATGGCAGTTTGCCTTCAAGTCGGCATGGATCGTTGCGCTTGTATTCGGTGTTGTCAATATATTCATACTGTATCTGATAGTCTAAAGGAGGTGTAAAAATGTCATATATAGCGAAATCACCATGGGTCATTCACTACGACGGATCCAGCTGTAACGGATGTGATATTGAAGTTCTGGCATGTCTTACACCTATGTACGACGTTGAAAGATTCGGTATCATAAATACAGGAAACCCTAAGCATGCAGACGTGTTCCTTGTAACAGGCTCTGTAAACGAGCAGAATAAGGATGTTGTAAAGCAGATATACGAGCAGATGCCTGAGCCAAAGGTAGTTGTGGCGGTAGGTATATGCGCATGCTCCGGTGGAGTATTCAAGCAGTGCTATAACATTCTCGGAGGAGTCGATACTGTTATTCCGGTGGACGTATACGTGCCGGGATGTGCAGCAAGACCTGAAGCCATCATAGATGGAGTTGTCAAGGGATTGGCAGTTCTTCAGGAGAAGAGAGACAAGATGGTGGCAGATATGGGAGCTGCTGTTGCAAAGACAGAGGAGGCTGCCGAGGAAAAGGCTGAAGAGGCCGAAGCTGAAAAAAAGACTGAAGAAGGAGGGGAAAACTGATGAGTGAAAGAGTATTTGTGGAGCAGAACTTTACACCTATTGAGGTTTCCCAGCTTTTGACGGAGGTCAAGAATCTGAAGGCTGACGGCTACAGATTCGCACAGGCGTGTGCCACGGTTGTGGAAGACAAGATAGAAATCATCTATTCGTTCGACAAGTCACATTATCTGAAGAATTTAAGAATAACTATTTCCCAGGGAGAAGAAGTTGAGAGCATCACAGGCGATTACTGGCCTGCATTCATCTACGAGAATGAGATGCATGACCTGTTCGGTGTCAAGTTCAATCACAGCGAGCTGGATTACCAGGGCAATTTCTTTAAGGTTGCTGAACCTACTCCATGGAGTCCGAAGAAATAAGAAAGGAAGGTAATTGATATGGCTAAAAGAACAGTGATTCCTTTCGGGCCACAGCATCCTGTACTTCCGGAGCCGGTACATCTCGACCTGGTGGTTGAAGATGAAACAGTAGTGGAAGCCATTCCGTCTATCGGATTTATCCATAGGGGACTGGAGAAGCTGGTGGAAAAAAGGGATTATTCCCAGATAGTATATGTAATAGAAAGAATTTGCGGTATATGCAGCTTCGGACATGGATGGGGCGCTGCATCTGCCATCGAAGGTGCGATGGGAGTAAAGGTTCCCGTAAGAGCCGAATACCTGAGAACCATCCTGCACGAGCTGTCAAGACTTCACAGCCATCTGCTGTGGCTCGGTCTTCTGGCAGACGCTTTCGGTTTCGAGAGCCTGTTCAACCACAGCTGGAGGCTGAGAGAAACGATCCTGGACATTCTGGAAAAGACCACAGGCGGCAGAGTTATATTCTCCATCTGTCAGGTGGGCGGAATGAACAAGGATATCGACAACGATACACTCAAGGAAATCGTTGAAACTCTTGAAAACCTCAAGGGAGATATAAAAGAAGTTACTGACGTTTTCCTGGAAGACGATTCAGTTAAAAACAGAATGGTAGGCGTGGGAGTACTCTCCAAGGAAGACGCCATAGAGCTCTGTGCAGTAGGTCCTGTGGCAAGAGCATCCGGAATATATCAGGATATGAGACTTACAGATAATCACGGAGTGTATTCGGATCTGGACTTCGAGCCTGTTATTGAAACGGCCGGAGACTGCTATGCAAGATGCAAGGTAAGAATAGGAGAGGTTTTCCAGTCCATAGATCTTATCGCAAAGGCTGTAGCAAAGATTCCTGACGGTCCTGTAAGCGTTCCTGTAAAGGGCAACGTGGAGGGTGAATACATGGTAAGGCTTGAGCAGCCTAGAGGAGAAGCCTTCTATTATGCAAAGGGCGCCAACTCCAAATTCCTGCAGAGAATAAGAGTAAGGACACCGACCAACATGAACATTCCGTCATTGGTTAAGACTTTACAGGGCTGCGATCTGGCAGACGTACCGATCCTGATCGTTACCATCGACCCTTGTATAAGTTGTACTGAAAGGTAGGTGAGAGCAATGAAAACTTTTAGAATAGCAAAGGTACTTTTCAAAAGTATGTTCAAAAAGCCTGCGACTCTCATGTATCCTGAAGTACCCAGAGAATGGCAGGAAAGAACGAGAGGCAGCATAGATATTCGTGAAAACGAATGTATCCTCTGCGGTATCTGCGGCAGAAGATGTCCGGCTGATGCCATCGAGGTAGACAGAAAGGGCGGCACATGGACTATCCACAGAATGCAGTGCGTTCAGTGCGGTGAATGTGTCAGCGCATGCCCTAAGAAGTGTCTCGATATGAATAAACAGTACACAGCACCTGAGACCGAGAAGGTTGTTGATACTTATGAGATACAGTTGAAGAAGGACGAGTCAAAGGGTGCAGCGCCTGAAGGTGATCTCACCTGCGATAAGGATACATGCGTATACTGCGGACTTTGTGCCAAGGTTTGTCCTGCAGACGCCCTCAAGGTGGACAGAAAAGAAAAGGTATGGGAAGTCGACAAGGAAACCTGCGTTAAATGCGGCGCATGTGTCGATAAGTGTCCTAAGAAGTGTCTGGCCATAGGAGCGGCTGCCGATGATAAGGCTGAGGAAGCTGCAAAGGATGCGCCTGCAGATGCTGATGACGAAAAGCTCATGTGCAACCTAGACGAGTGTATATACTGCGGGCTTTGCGCAAAGAACTGTCCATGTGATGCTCTTGAGGTTGACAGAAAGGCAAAGACATGGAAAGTGGATCACGAGCTCTGTGTAAAGTGCGAAGCATGTCTTGAGAAGTGTCCTAAGAAATGTCTGACCATAGGAGCGGCAGCTGAAGAAGCGGAAGAGAAGGACGAGAAGGCTGAGGATAAGGCTGAAGCAAAGGAAGAGGCCAAGGCTGAAGATAAAGCCGAAGCCAAGGCTGAAGACAACGGCGAAGCCGAGGTCGAAGAAAAGGAAGATGCCAAGGCTGAAGAAAAGGCTGATGATAAAAAGCAGGAAAAGCATTCCGACAAGTCGATACCGGTAGTTGACGAGGAAAAATGCATATACTGCAATGCCTGCGCCAACGAGTGTCCAAGCGAAGCAATTTCAGCTGAAATGGACGACTGGAAGGTTGACGAGGATAAATGCATCGGCTGCGCCGCATGTATAGATGTATGTCCTGCAGAAGCTCTTGAAATGAAAGAGGCATAATAACAGAAACTAACCGATGAGTTATTTGAATATACAGCCGGAGTGAGAAAACCGGCTGTATATTTTTTCTTATTTCATAAAAAATCTTGACATTGACAGCCCTGTAATATACAATTATTTAGCGACTTTATGAAAATAATTGGGAGGAGAGCAGTAACTGCTCTTACTTTAGTTGAACGGAGGATATAAAAATGAGAGTAAAGGTTACACTTGCGTGTACAGAATGTAAGCAGAGAAACTACAATACTATCAAGAACAAGAAAAACGATCCTGATCGTATTGAAATGAGCAAGTATTGCAAGTTCTGCAAGAAGCACACTGTTCATAAGGAAACAAAGTAAGGGAGTAGAACTATTATGGCAAAGACTTCGAAACCAAAGGCTACGACCTCTGCAAGGAAAAGAATGAGTGCGGCAGCAGCTTCCGCCGGCAACAGACCGAGGAAAAAAGGCCGTATCAAGGAGTACTTCAAGGGCGTTAGACTTGAAATGAAAAAGGTAGTATGGCCTACTAAAAAAGAGATGGGCTCTTTTACAGCGGTCGTTCTCGTTACCTGTGCTGCTTTCGCACTTGTATTCTGGGCTGTAGATTCAGGAGTTCTGGCAGCTATTAAGGCTGTTTGTTTCTAAATGGATTAAGATGGGAGCTTAGAGTGCAATGGAAAACAACGAAAAGAAAAAGCTGGATCTTGAAGGCCTTGAAGGCCTGAGAGGAGACGGCGAGGCAAAGTGGTATGTGGTACATACTTATTCAGGCCATGAGAACAAGGTAAAAGTGAATATCGAGAAGATCGTTGAGAGTAGGGGAATGCAGGATCTTATCCTCGATGTTATTGTGCCTATCGAAGACAGAGTGGAAGTGAAAAACGGACAGCGTAAGGTAAAGTCCAGAAAAATGTTTCCGGGATACGTTCTGGTCAAGATGATAGTTACCAATGAATCATGGTATCTTGTCAGAAACACACAGGGCGTTACAGGTTTCGTAGGGCACGGCTCCAATCCTGTTCCTCTTACGGTTGAAGAAGTGAGGAGAATGGGTATTGAAAAAATCTACATCGATCTGGACGTGGAGGTTGGCGACACCATAAAGGTAATCAACGGACCATTCGAAAACTTCATGGGAGTTGTTGAAGAGGTCAACATGGAAAAGCAGACGTTGAGAGCCAAGGTATCCATGTTCGGAAGAGATACACCTGTAGAGTTGGATTTTGCTCAGATAGATAAAATGTAGCAAGATCTTTATTCTAATAGACCCCTTGAGGGGAATCTTACAGAAAGGAGAATCCAAGAATGGCTAAGAAAATTGCGGGTTATATCAAACTCCAGATTCCGGCCGGCAATGCTAATCCAGCGCCTCCTGTAGGTCCTGCTTTAGGTCAGCATGGTGTAAACATCATGGACTTCTGTAAGCAGTTCAATGCCAAGACTCAGGATCAGCCTGGAATGATCATTCCTGTAGTAATTACTGTTTATGCGGATCACTCGTTCTCGTTCATCACGAAGACGCCTCCTGCAGCAGTATTACTGAAGAAGGCAGCAGGTCTCGATGCAGCATCAGGTGAGCCTAACAGGACAAAGGTGGCTACACTGACATATGCTCAGGCAGAAGAGATCGCCAAGACAAAGATGCCTGACCTCAATGCAGCAAGCCTTGAAGCGGCAACTGAAATGATCAAGGGAACAGCAAGAAGCATGGGAATCGTTATTGAAGACTAAATGATGGTGGGAGCTGCAGGCTGCGTATGTGCAGTGAAGGCGGCGTTAATACCACAAGGAGGTAAACATTATGCCTAAAAGAGGTAAGAATTACAAAGAAGCGGTAAAAGCATACGACAAGGCTGAACTTCATGATCCTGAACAGGCTATGGAAATCGTCGTTAAGACTTCCAAGGCTAAGTTCGATGAAACAGTAGAAGTTCACACAAGACTGGGAGTAGACGGAAGACACGCCGACCAGCAGGTAAGAGGCGCCATCGTACTTCCTCACGGAACAGGTAAGGAAAAGAAGGTCCTGGTATTTGCAAAGGGACCAAAGGCAACTGAAGCGGAAGAAGCAGGCGCTGAATTCGTAGGAGCTGAAGAAATGGCTCAGAAGATTCAGAGCGAGAACTGGTTCGACTTCGACGTTGTTATTGCGACACCTGACATGATGGGTGTTGTAGGTAGACTGGGTAAGATCCTCGGACCTAAGGGTCTGATGCCAAACCCTAAATCCGGAACAGTAACCATGGACGTAGCGAAAGCTATCCAGGAGGTTAAAGCAGGTAAGGTTGAATATCGTCTTGACAAGACAAACATCATCCATACACCTATAGGCAAGGTATCCTTCGGACCTGAAAAGCTGACTGACAACTTCAACGCACTTATCGATGCGATAATCAAGGCTAAGCCTGCAGCAGCAAAGGGTCAGTACATGAAGAGTGTAACCGTTGCTTCAACCATGGGTCCCGGAGTAAAGATCAACCCTATGAGACTTGGTCAGTAACGTGATCGTAGCTATACGGAGAGATCGGCTGATAATTTAAAATCGGTTAATTGAATAAGAAAGTTAACAACCGGAGACAGCAGGGGGATATTCCTTAATAATCCTGCCGAGGTACAATGTAAATATATGTGCCTTGCTGTCCCATGTGATGGCAGGGCGTTTTTATAGCGTACCTGATCTGCAGCGAAGGCTGCAACAATATTTAGAAAGGAGAACGCACGATAATGAAAGAAGCTCACAAGCAGAAACAGGTAATTATCGACGAGATCAAAGATAAATTTGAAAGAGCTGAATCTGCTGTAGTTATCGATTACATCGGTATTACAGTGGCACAGGCAGATGCTATGAGAAAGAAGCTTCGTGAGGCTAATGTGGACTACACTGTTTACAAGAACACTCTCGTTAAGAGAGCCATCGCCGGAACTGAGTATGAAGCTCTGGGCGAAGTTCTGGAAGGACCAAGTGGATTCGCATTCAGCTATGACGATGCTACAGCACCTGCAAGAGTACTGAACGACGCTATCAAGGAATACAAGAAAATGGAATTCAAGGGTGGCGTTGTGGAAGGAGCTGTTTACAACAAGGATGATATCCAGGCTATCGCAGCAATCCCTTCAAGAGACGTACTCATTTCCAAGTTTATGGGAAGCATCCAGTCACCTATCGCAAACTTTGCGAGAGTGGTACAGCAGATCGCAGAATCAAAGGAAGCATAGGAAGAAGCTACTTTGTATCGGATTGCGAGCTGGTAGGCTCAATGTCGGAGGTGCGGCGCCAAGGCGCAGCGCACTTTACGGAACATCGTTTTAATTGAAGATAACTTTTATTAAAAAATAAGTATAAAGGAGAAATAAAATGAATAAAGAACAGATCATCGAAGCTATAAAAGAGATGTCAGTTATGGAACTCAACGAGCTGGTTAAGGCTTGTGAAGAAGAATTCGGCGTATCCGCAGCAGCAGGCGTTGTAGTTGCAGCAGCAGGCGGCGAAGCAGCAGAAGAAGAAGAACAGACTGAATTCACAGTAGTTCTGAAGGAAGTTGGCGCAGAAAAGATCAAGGTTATCAAGGCTGTAAGAGAGATCACAGGTCTTGGACTGAAGGAAGCAAAGGAACTGGTAGACGGAGCTCCTTCAAACCTGAAGGAAGGCTGCGAAAAGGCAGAAGCAGAAGGCTACAAGGCTCAGCTGGAAGAAGTTGGCGCAGTAGTAGAGCTGAAATAAGTCGGCTTAATATTAATAAAACTGTCAGGCGGATGGGAAACCATCCGCTTTTTTCTTTGACAGAGCCGGGAAAAGAACGTAAAATAGGTGCTATGTCGACATGTGGCCATCATATATAAGGATGGAATACAGAAAATCAAGCCTTGTTCAATTTTAATTGAGCAGGGCTTTTATATTACATGAGAAAAGCGGGAGCGTTTCTTACGAGCGGCAAGGACTGTGCATACAGAAAAAGCTTCTCTTGACGCCTCTGTAAAATTCAAAAATGAATAATAAGCTAAAAATAGATTGGCTTACAATACAATATTGATTTAAAAGGTAAATAATTATTTTAAAATGAAAAAAAGTAAACGGCGGAAAATAAATTGTTATATAAATATAAACGTTGAAATTTGAACGATAGAAGAAATGTAGAAAATATTTGCCTTCAAGTTGGCATATTGATTGCTTAATAGATAGGCAAACAGAGATAGTATTAGTGCGTTGGAGGGTAATTATAAAATGACTGAAAATAAAGCCTGCTAAGAAAATTTCTCTTGACTTTCCTTAGCAGGTTTTATTTCCTTTTTTGTTTGGCTGTCGGGACTTGAACCTACGGAGTAGGTGAAAAGGACTGCGGATTTTCCCAAAGAGCCGGAGGCGATTTGTTGGAAAATGCGACAGCGAAGTGAGCTTGCCGACTGTAGGCAAGCGACCGTAGGAGTGAGACGGCAACGCCGTTGAACGTTGCCGGAGCAATTATAGCCTTAAAAAGGAAATATTCTGCATACATAGGAAATAAATTTCATGCAGAACAAGGAAAAAATATTCTTCTTGTTTTATCCCGGTGCATTCACAAGGGGCAGAAGGCTTGAAATCAAGCCGTTTATTGATAAAATAAATATTTTTATTAGTGTTGGCATGAACATTGCTCTTATTAATGGCATAAAGCCAAATAAATGGCTGCATAACAATCGGTGCAATTATTATTTTATTATGAGGTGAGAGTTATGAGTCAAAACAACGGAAGACAAGAACTTCAAAAATCCCTTGGTATGAAAGACGTACTGGCATTAGCGTTCGGTACTATGATCGGCTGGGGATGGATCATGCTTGCCGGATCCTGGGTAGGAAACGGCGGCTCCGTCGGTGCAATGTTAGCATTTGTTTTAGGCGGCATAATGTCCATATTCGTAGGGCTTACTTATGCAGAACTTACTCCGGCATTGCCGCTGGCGGGTGGAGAGTTAGTATTCTCATTTAGAGCTATGGGATACAACGCTTCATGGTTTACAGGCTGGATGATAACATTAGCCTACATAGGCGTAGCAGCATGGGAAGGTCCTGCTTTGGCTAATGCGTTAGGATTCCTGTTTGCCGGTCTTTTACCTGATCTTGGGGTTTTATATGAATTACAAGGTTCAGAGGTTACGGGAATGTTCCTATTGATAGGGTGCGTAGGAGCTGTGATCATGACCATCTTGAATTACAGAGGAGCTAAGGCATCAGCTATTTTCCAGACTACTGCAACTGTTGCGATGGCTATCGGCGGTATCGCATTCTTCGTTAGCGGAGTAACAACAGGTGATCTGCAGAATATGCAGCCAATATTCACAGATGGTGCAGGTTTCGTAGCAGTTGTACTTGCTGTTCCTGCAATGTTCGTAGGATTTGACGTTATCCCGCAGGCGGCAGAAGAAATGAATATACCGCTTGGTAAGATCGGTAAAGTTATGATCATTTCCATCGTTATGGCTGCAACATGGTATATCATCATGATCATAGGAACTGCTATGTCAACACCTGGTGATGTGCTTTACAGCTATGTCAACGACCCAAGTTCTGTTCCTGTAGCTAATTGCTTCGCATATGCGCTGGGCAACCCTGTTTGGGGTAAAGTAATGATAATCGCGGCTATGTGCGGTATCCTGACTTCATGGAACGGATTTATCGTAGGTGCTTCAAGAGTTATCTTCTCAATGGCGAGATCTAAGATGCTGCCTGAAATATTTGCTAAAGTACACCCTAAGTACGGTTCACCGACAGCAGCTATTCTGCTGGTAGGTGTGGTCACAACTTTATCTCCGCTTCTCGGCAAGAGTGCCCTTGGCTGGTTTGTAAATGCCGCAGCATTCGGTACAGTTGTAGCATACTTCATGGTATCATTGTCATTCCTGATCCTCCTCAAGAAGGAGCCTGATCTGGAAAGACCGTTCAAAGTAAAGGGCGGAGTTGTCATAGGTATCCTTGCAGTTGCAGTTGCTCTCTTCATGGCATCACTGTATCTGCCGATCTACAGTCCTACACCGCTTGCACCTGTTGAGTGGGGTCTTGTTGGAGGATGGATCGTTATCGGCATAATCCTGTTCATAATCAACAAGATGGGCAAGAACGGTAAAACACCTATTGAAGAAACTGAGTACCTTATGTTTGGTGACAAATACAAGAGGTTCTAAAGGGAAACTATTTTAAATCCTTTTCAAAAAAATAAATCCTTTGTATAATGGAGTAGTATAAAACTGCTCCATTATTATTTATATCAAACAGTTGGTAATCATTATGAAGGAAAGCGGAAATAAATTAAGTAAAGTAATCGGAAGAACAGACATAATTGCCATTGGATTCGGGACTATGGTGGGATGGAGCTGGATCGTCATGGCTGCATCATGGGTAAATGAAGCAGGCTGGTTAGGTGCCTTAACTGCCTTCGCCATAGGCGGTCTCATTATCCTTTCTATAGGCATTACCTATGGAGAACTTACAGCTGCGCTTCCTTTGGCAGGAGGTGAATTTGTTTTCGCCTATAGATCTATGGGGAAAAATGCTGCATGGATCGTGGGATGGATCATGGCACTGGCTTATTTAGGTGTAGCTGCATGGGAAGGAATAGCACTTGCAACTGCTATAGACTTTGTTTTCCCTATCCCCGATGCAGTGCCTCTCTGGGAGATAGCAGGGCATCAAGTGTATTTGTCCTGGGCTCTTATGGGAAGTTTCGGTGCAGTAGTTATCATGTTTCTTAATATTTTCGGTATAAGACCGGCAATACTGTTTCAAGTCATGGCAACGGCAGCTTTGATGATAATAGTGTTGATCATTTTCTTTGGAGGCATAGTGTTCGGGAGTAAGGAAAATGTAGGAGAAACATTTGTTGACGGAGAAGGATTTTCATATGTTTTCCTAATGGTTCCGGCAATGTTGATAGGATTTGACGTTATACCGCAGTCGGCTGAAGAGATGAATATCGGATCTAGAAACATAGGTAAAATGGTATTGGTATGCATCATTGCCAGCATGATCTGGTATTTCCTCTTGATAATTGGGATATCTCTTGCAGCACCTCTGGAAATCAGAGCTTCCGGCAAATTGCCGATTGCTGATATTGCGGCGTATATGTTCCATGGAGAGATCTTCTCGACAGTCGTTATCATAGGAGGTGTCTTTGGTATACTGACATCATGGAATGGCTTTTTTATTGGGGCAACACGTTTGATTTTCTCTATGGGTCGTGCGAAACTGTTACCTGAGATTTTTGGTAAGGTCCATAAGAAATACAAGTCTCCGTGGGCAGCATCTTTATTAATAGGAAGTATATGTGTCTTTTCTCCATTTTTAGGGATGAATGCCCTCCAATGGTTTGTTGATACAAGCTCTATGTGTGCACTTTTTTCATACATATTTGTAGTAATATCATTTTTGATCTTGAAGAAAAAAGAACCGGATCTGGCAAGACCGCTGGATATAAAAGGAGGCTTAAAGGTCGGTATCATTATTCTGATAGTTTCATGCTTGTATTTCATACTGTATTTGCAAGAAAGCCTTTTTGCCGTAAGTCTTGGTCCGGAATTTGTGATAACGATATCATGGTTGTTAGTTGGAGTATTGTTGACACTGCTGGCAAGGAAGACTAATAAAGAACTCTCTTGGGAACAGCAGGAATTATTGATTTTTGGTGAGCGTTTTGCCAGAAAGGGGGCCCGCTATGAAAAGTAAATTATCTCAGTGGCTGGTCCTTGCCGCAATTATCGTATTTGTCGCGCTGATATGCCTGTACGGGTTACAATACGATGAGAAACAAATAGACGAGACACGAAACAGAACTGTTTCATTGAATAACACACAGAAAAACTATATCAACGAAAACAAAGATGTATCTATATACATAGATGAAGAACTTAGGTATTTGATGACAGGAGAAGACGAAGGCTTCCTTTACGAGTATTTATGCGAGGTCTTCGCGCCTGTATCTTTGGAAGTCCATTTGACAGATAAAGAGAATGCTGATTGCAGCTTGATGATAATCACTGATGAGATACGCTTGGCAAATCTTGAAACCGGCTACACTTCACCTATCTTTCAAATGGATGGTGCGTTTTTTATCCATGAGGAGAGCATTGATAAAAAGCAGCTGTCCGGTATCGTGGTGAAAAATAGAATGTCCCAAGATGAGCTTGAAAAGATCACATATGGGGAGCATGATCTGGAGTTCACACAAGTAGAGGGGACGACAGAAGCAGTGGCTGCAGTTAGGGAAGATAAGAAAGACTTTATAATCGGAGATCGCAGTACTGTGATAGATGCAATGGGTGAAGAAACAGATTTTATAATTGCTGAAGAGTCTATTTACAGCATGAATGTCTGCATAATGACAGATGAAGAAAACGAAGTGCTTTATGGGATACTAAATGAATGTATCTTAAGTGCAGATATGTATGGCCTCTCGTATGAGATGGGACAAAAATGGATGGAGGGCAATGCACCTCTGTATATGGATGACAGCTACGAGGATATTTATTTGTTTATCATGATCATTTTCGCATCTGTTATGATAGTATTCTTTATTTACTATCAGACTAACAAGAATCTGTATCGCGAGCTCAATGACAGAATGATCCAGCTTACTGAGAGCAAGCAGGAATTGAAGACTACTTTTAACGGAGTAGGATACTATTTGGCCGAACTGGATATGGAAGGAAATATCATAGATATAAATCGTGCTTTTTATGATTTTGTCAATACTGATACGGCTAATCGTAAGGTATGGGATGTTCTCGATATGGACATAGGCTATAAAGAAGGCCTGAAAAAGCTGACGCAAAAGGCTGCAGAAGGAGAGCTGGTCAGCGGTATCGAAGTAATGCTTAAAAAACAGACCCTCGTGCTTGATATATTCCCGATTGAAAATGCCAGAGGTACTATAGAAAAGCTTCTATTTATGGGAATGGATGTTACCAGAGAGAGGATGGCCGAGCGACAGCTGTTACAAGATAATAAGATGATAGCTGTCGGACAGCTGGCAGCAGGCGTAGCGCACGAGATACGAAATCCGCTTGGGCTGATCCGTAATTACTGCTATGTACTGAAGACTATGGATGACCAAAATGTCCGAGATAAAGCTATAGAACAGATAGAAAAAGCCGTTGACAATTCAGGGCTCATAATCAATAACTTATTGGACTTTTCCAGAATACCATCTCATGATGCACAGCATGTGGATATAGAAGACCATATCAAGTCATTGATGATCCTCAATAAGAACATCATAAAGAAGAAAAACATAAATGTGCATATCGTTTGTCCGGAAGAAGTCCATACTATACTTTTAACTCAGTCATTGGATATGATACTCATCAATTTGATATCCAATGCTACAGACGCTATGCAGGAAAACGGTGAACTTACCATAGCTGTTACAAAGAATGAAGGTTCATTTGAAATTGAAGTAAAAGATACCGGAGCAGGAATCGACCCTGGTATCATTGAAGAGATCTTTAATCCGTTTTTTACTACCAAAGGCGGCAGTGGCGGTACAGGGCTGGGCTTATATATAGTATATAATGAAGTGAAAAAGATGAACGGAGAGATCACGGTAGAAAGTACAGTTGGAGAAGGAACTTGCTTCAGCCTTACATTACCTTTGATGGAGGCAGATGAGAATGACAAGGAGAATGAATGATGATAACAGAGAATATCAGAATACTGGTCGTAGATGATGAACAAGATTACTGTGACGTCTTAAAGATGATCCTTGAAGCAAAAGGATATCAAGTTATGACATGTAATAATGGGCAGGAGGCACTGGAACTATTAGAAAAGCACAGCTTTGATGTAGTAGTATCCGATCTCAGTATGCCTGTAATGGATGGACATGAACTTTTATTGGAAATAAAAGCGCGCGGATATGATACAGAAGTTTTGATGCTGACTGCCTTCGGAACTATAGAAAAAGCTGTAGAGTCCATGAAAGCCGGGGCTTATACATATGTTACAAAAGGCACGGACACCGAGGTCCTCCTCATGGAAATAAAACGTGTTACGGAAATGAGGAAGGCTACGAAGGAGAATAAGATCCTTAAGGAAACTAATGAGATCCTGAAGGAAAAGCTGGATGAAGGGTATATGCTTCAAAGCAACAGCCCTAAGTATAATCAGCTTTTGATGCTGGCAGAACGTGCGGCAGCCAGTGAAGCAAATATCCTCATTTTCGGAGAATCAGGTGCAGGCAAAGAAGTGCTGGCATCTTTTATCCATGATAAGAGCAATCATAAAAGCGGCAATTTCATGGAACTCAACTGTCAGGCTCTTTCAGAATCAATACTGGAATCCGAACTTTTCGGACATGAAAAAGGTGCGTTTACAGGAGCCAGCCAAAAAAGGATAGGCCTTTTTGAAGCGGCAAATGGCGGCACCCTTTTCCTTGATGAAATAGGAGGCGTTTCTGTAAACTTGCAGGCAAAGCTTCTGAAGGCCATAGAGAATAAGATAATATACAGGATGGGAAGCAGCGCACCTATTACCGTTGATTTCAGGCTTATCACAGCAACTAACAGAAACCTGAAGGAAGATATGGACAATGAGCTTTTTAGAAGCGATTTGTTCTACAGATTAAGTACCATAGTGCTTGAGCTGCCGCCTCTCCGTGAACGAAAAGAAGATATACCGTTATTCATAGATTATTTTATTGCGAAATACAGCAAGGCTATGAACAAGGGGAATATCTATATGGATGATAAAACAAGGCAGCTTTTGATGGATTACGATTACCCGGGCAATGTAAGGGAACTGCGAAACATTATCGAGCGTCTGCTTGTTTTATCTGAACATGGTGAAATCAAAGAAAAATATTTGCCATCCGAAATTTTATCAGGAAAAAAGATGGATACTGCTGACAAATTATTTGAGACGGATTATACTGATACATTGAAAGAATACCGCAGCAAGGCAGAGAAAAAATACATAGAAGAGCTGCTGGAGCAGTATCCTAACGATCTGAACAAAGTATCCGAGATCCTCTCCATATCCAGGAGACAGCTTTTCAATAAGCTGGTGGAATTCGGGCTTAAATAACAAGTTGAAGAATCAAAAAAGGAAGTAACTGTAATGACTGTTTTTTATTTGGCTTTAGCAATAATTTCAGGATTATGTATGGCTTTTCAGAGTCCTACGAATGCAACATTATCGAGATATACAGGCAATCTTCAGGCAACATGTGTCAGCTTCGGAGGCGGTGCAATTTGTCTGTTAATACTGATGATTGCCATTGGTACAGGGGATATCACTCAGGTAGGAAATGCTGAATGGTGGCAGCTGCTGGGCGGAGTATATGGAGTATGTATCGTGCTGGCAATAACTTTCGCTATGCCTCGTCTCGGTGCGGCTCTCACATCTACTATCCTCATGCTGGGACAGATCAGTATGGGAGCAGTTATCGATACTTTCGGACTCATGCAAATGGCACAAATGCCATTGGAAACAGGCAGAGTGCTGGGATGCCTCATGGTGCTTATAGGGATCATCCTTGTATATATCGGAAAGAAAAAGCAGGAGTCGGGCAAGAGCAGAGTAAACTGTACCCCATGTCAAGGACAAATAATTAGAGGTTGACCCTGTAAACTGGACATGCCCAAATAGATTTGCCCATGATACTGGACAT
>CAUDEQ010000042.1 GCA_958448635.1 uncultured Bacillota bacterium
TTGATCTGTGGAAAATATCGCTGATTTCTTCTGTATTTTCCACAGATGCATCATAATCAATCTATAGTTGTGGAATCAGACCTGTCATACCCCTTGATTTTCGTTGATTTTCCACATATTCATTGGAGAGTGATGTATGGTTGTGGAATAAGGCCTGCATCACTCCTCGATTTTCCACATATCTATATGAGAAAAGCCTCTAGCTGTGGAATACAGTATTTGTTTCCGGTATCATTTCTTTTTGATATCCTTTGCAGTCAAGCTGCTTCTATACAGAGAATCCTCCTTTTCCAGCAGGACATCAAGCCGCTGAGCAATGAGGAACTTTGAGGAGACGGACAGCCCCTGATATGAATTCAGAAGATCTATTGTTTCTTTATTGTCGTTGGCGAAATAAATCCTGTTGAGCAGGCCTTCCGACAGATCGTAATTGACAAGACTGTCAAAGCTGATGTCGTATAATGCAGCCAGAGCGTCCAGGGTCTGAAGATCAGGAGTTTTAGCTCCGGTTTCGTAGGCCGAATAAGTTGATCTGGCAAGGTGTATTGCTGATGACAGATCCTCCTGACTTATGCTGTGCATGGTCCTCAGGAGCTTGAGGTTTTTATGAAGTGTATTGCGATCGATAGTCACAGGTACAGCCTCCTTTCGAAACAGTTTCATTTTATCCTGCTGGTGGTTTACTTATTTTCGTTGACGTCGTTTCATCATCTGCCGGGAGCACAGCTCGTTTCTCTTCCGGGATTTTCCACTTACATATATATTGGCCGAGTATATGAGTCGAGCCTGAAGCTATATCGGGCGGGCATGAAGCTTTAATATGCCGGGTCTGGGAATTTAATATGTTGGGTCTGGCACTTCGATATGTCGTTTTGGCAGCGTCAACTATACATTTCTTAGAAGCCCTTTTTCTTAGGGATATCTTTATCATGGCGATGCTGGAGAGCCGCATGTCTTCTCTCATATACCCGCTCTTTTTCATTCAGAACGGAGGGTGAAAAGAGATCAGGGCGTTCATCGTATTTCCATGGGAATCTTTTGTATTTGTCTTCGCAGGCTTTCATCCTGTAGATTTCTTCGCGTATATGACATCTTCCCTTGTGAGACAAGGTGAAATACCTCTCTATAAAGCGTGTTGCCCTTGTTTCGGCATGATCCACCCTTATCATGTTAAGCATCTGTCCGGCGATGTCAAATGACACCATGTAGTCTATATCCACATCGTAAAACTCGGACAGCGTATTGAGCATATCAAAATCCGGAAGCTTCTTGCCGATCTCTATGGCAAAATACGCAGAACGTGACAGCTTCAGAAGAGATGCGATCTCCATCTGGGTATAGCCGCAGATTATTCTCAGCAGGCGTATGTTGTTACATACAGTTGTGTTGCTCCTGTAGAGCTTTCTTTTGAGCTGATGTTCATGTATACGTTCAGTCATGATATATCTCCTTTTACTCACCATACATGGGATCACTTTTTATATTTCTGTCTACATAGAGTAAAAAATGTATTGAATTGTTGCACTCTTTGTCAAAAAAAGTCGAAAGACGTCGAAAAATATTTTTTTAAGTCTCGATATACCTCTTAAAGTTCCAATTAATTCCCTGAAATATGGAAAATCTTAAAGCTTCTCGACATTAAACTAAAAGAGGATAAAGAAATAACTTAGAGAGGGAGAATTGCTATGGCAGCAGAGTATAGAGAGCTTAATAAGAAGGAAATGGGCGCCAGGATCAAAGCGAGAAGGATTGCGCTGGGTATGAGCAGAGAAGATCTTGCGAAGAAGATGTCAGTTACAGCAAAGACGATAGCAAATGTAGAGTATGGCGAAAAAGGCTTGTCTTTGAAAAACTTATATAAGCTCAAGCAGGTGCTGGGAGTCAGCATAGACTTTTTGATGGACGGCGACAATGCCTTTGCAGGTGTGGAGGATAAGAGAAGGATGCTCAATGAGAACATATTGAGCTCACTGAGCGTATGCTCCGTAAAGCAGCTGGGCTGTATGGAACAGATGGCGAGATTGTATGTGGAGAGCGTAGTAGACAATGAATGATCATTTGATAGAACGTATATATGACATGCATGACAAGGTCGTCGGAAAGTTGGTGAGAAAGGGTATAGATAGGAATGAAGCGCCGGACCTTGCTGTAAATATTCTGCTGGATGCTGTGGAGGCCGTGGACAAGCTGAGAGATCCGGAAAAGCTGGAGGCATGGGTGATGGTCATCGCCGAGAACAATGGCAACAGGTATTTAAGAGAAAGGGCAAAACACTGGGAGATTGAAATCTCTTCCGTGACCAATATTGAGACGGGAGAGGAGATAGATATCTATGAGACGATGGCGGATGAAATGACGGTTGAGAAAATACTTCGACATGCGGAGAGGACATCCATGCTGGGCGAGCTGCTGGGCTGTCTCAACGATAAGGAAAGAGCAATTTTCTTCATGCATAATCTGGATGAGATGACGTTCAGGGAAATTGCGGAGAGGCTTGAACTCAACGAGAACACTGTGAGGAGCATACACAGCAGATGCTGCAGGAAGCTGAAAAGCTGTGCGGAAAATCTTTACGGAAAGGAGGCGTATCGTGACTGATAATAAAAAAGAAAGAACTATACGGGATATCTTGAGTGATGAAGTGGAAAGACAGCTGGAAAAGAATCCGCCTGCAAAACCTTCCTTTGAAGAGTTTCGTGAAATGGTATACAGACGAATGAAAAATGACAAGGAAGGAGATGACGCCTCCGAGGAGGGCGATAATATAATGCCTGTTGAGACCAAGAACATCAAGCGCATACTGCGTACTGCAGGAGTGGCGGCAGGCTTCGTGATGGCAATGCTGGCAGGTATGTTTGCCATGAATTCACTGAACTCCGAGGTTGGAGCAGACAAGAACCCCAAGGAGGAGATCGTTACGGAAGACGGCGTTATCATAGAGGATGGCGGCTGGGGTAGTAGTGAGGGAGAAGAAAATGTATGGGTTATAACCGAATGGCATGATGTGGAAGGGGCAAAGCTCACATACCCGAACTTACTTATTCCGGGGTATGTTCCGAACGGGTATGAGTTTGAATGTTTAATAGTTGAAAGCTTAGATTATAGGAATGTTTTTTCAGAGTATACATTTATTAAAAATAAAAGAAATAAAATTGAAATTGAGGTTTTTGATACAGACAATGATACAAAAACATCTATTTTAAATGAAAGTGATGAAGTAATAAAATCGGAAAAAGGAAATACATATATCAATGTTGAAGAAAAAAAGGCCGTCATAGTACAAAATGACGGCAATGTAATAACTATATATGGAATTTTGGATAGAAAAGAAATATTAAAAATAGTAAATAATTTAAACAACTAGAATGAACCTGTGTAGCGTGTTTTCGTATATATAGTTCCACCAATTGTATCGGTAAACACTATTTTAGCTCGATAAACTTTACCGCTTTTTAGTGTAAAGGTTTTTGCGGCTGCAATGGAATTTGTATTATATGCTGTTTTAATATATGTTTTTACAGGGACTCCTGTTGCCGCCCTCCAGGAATCACCATATTTTTCTTGAAGGTAAATATAGCATACGGCTTTTGAGGCAGTTCCGCTAAATGAGGCATATGCAGAAACGTTTCCGCTTGTATTGCTTAGTCTATCAGCGCTTATTGTACTACTAGATGTCGACATCGGGCTCGCTGCCCCAGCTCCTCCGTCGCTTACGGCGGTGACGATAGGTTCGAGGTTTATGGCAGGAGCCGTCTCTGCGGCCGATACTGCCACCGGCAGCGACATCACCAGGGCTGCCGCCAAAACGAAGCTTGTTAATTTCTTTTTCATATCGAGTTCTCCTTTCTTTTTCATAAGGGTTTGTGGGTGGAAGCAATCGCTGTCAGTCTCCACTCTTTTTCTCTCTTCTTTTTAACGAGGCGCTCGTTAAAAAGGGGTAGGCGGATCATTGAGATCCGTCGATGAATAATGCGTTTTGCTGATAAATAATATGATGGTTGGATTTTAGGCAAATAGATTGTCTTCGACAATCAAAGTCGCCCCTCAAAAGTTTTTTATTTTGAAGAGGCGACATTTTTAATGAAAGCAATACAGGATAAAGAAATATATTTCTGTTTTTCGACAAAAGCTATTGAAGTGGAAAGGGGCAGTCTATAAAATATATAGGTAACAAAAGAATCTGTGAGGGAGCCGTCGGGAGCGTTTTTCTGATGTACATGTGGTGTCGGGGATGCGATGGTTGGCATAGGGTGACTCATGGAGCAAACATATGAATTTGAGAAGGAAAAGGAGAATTATGGACATTAAAATAAGTTTGAAAAATACAGATATCACAAGAACAGAAATCGACGAAAAAAAGCAGCCGGCAAATTCAGCCCTGGACAGCCTATGGTCCGGAAGGCTTGACATGACCGGTTGGGTGCAGGCTCCTTTAAAGCAGGACAAGGAGGAGCTTGACTACATCTTAAATGTTGCTGACATAGTCAAGAGCGAGGCTGAGCTGATGGTGGTCATAGGCATCGGAGGTTCCTATATGAGCGCCAAGGCGGCGATAGAGGCTTTGCCGAAAGCTGAGGACGGCATCGACGTGCGCTTTGCAGGAATAAACTTCTGCAGCCCGTATCATCGGGAGCTGATGAATGAAATGAGCAGAAAGGAAACTGTGCTTTGCGTGGTATCCAAATCGGGGAATACCATGGAGATCAGAGCAGCCTTCGACATATTCAGAGACCTGATGGAAAAGAAATACGGAAGCAGGGAAGCCGCCGCCGGAAGGATAATAACCATAACGGACAAGCACAGCGGCGCTTTGCGTGAGGAGACAGACAGAGAAGGGTACGTTTCCTTTGAAATACCGGGAAATATCGGAGGAAGATACTCGGCGATGACGCCGGCAGGGCTTCTTCCCATGGCGGTTGCCGGGATAGACATAAGAGCGCTGATAGAAGGGGAAAAGGCGGCCGCCTCTTCTCCGGAATGGGACAGGAATGCCACGGATTATGCCATCGCCAGAATGCTGATGATGGAAAAGGGCAAGCAGGTAGAGACTATAGAGTTTTACGATCCAAGACTAACGTTCCTGGGAGAATGGATGAAACAGCTTTACGGAGAAAGCGAGGGCAAGGAAGGAAAAGGACTTTTTCCTGTTACACTGAACTTTTCCACAGACCTTCACTCCATGGGGCAGTTTCTGCAGCAGGGAAGCCAGGTCTTTTTTGAGACGGTCATAGTCGTGGACGAGTATGAGGAGGAAATTACGATACCGTCAGGACCGCTGGCGGGCAAGACTCTTGAGGATCTCAACCGCGCGGCTTTCCAAGGCGTCGCCGAGGCTCACAGGCAGGCGGGTATACAGGTGATAGAGCTTCGAATCCCTAAGCTGGACGCATATCACTACGGACAGCTGCTCTATTTCCTTCAGACCACATGTGCCGTGACGGGAATGCTGATGGGCGTGGATCCCTTTGATCAGCCGGGTGTGGAGGATTACAAGAGAGAGATGAGAAAGGCTCTGGGGCAGTAAATTAGATTTGTTAGAACATTTATAAAAGATTGAAAAGAAGAAAAGATGGCAAATTCTAAAAAAAAGCTTTCAAAAGGCGGAGAAATATCATAAAATGGGACATAAGGTACGGCGGTAAAGCATTCCGCCCCGGCCTTTATATTTAGACCAGTAATCTAAAGATATACAGGATTTAAGGAGGTATGTATTATGAAAACAATTGGCGTTCTCGGTACGGGAACAATGGGCGCCGGAATCATTCAGGTATGCGCACAGAAGGGCTTCGATGTAGTTCTGAGAGCAAGAAGACAGTCATCGGTGGACAAGGGTATCGCAACAGTAGAGAAGAATCTTGACAGACTCATCAAGAAAGAAAAGATCACTGAAGCTGACAAGGCTGAGATCATGGGAAGGATCAAGGGCTCAACTGATATCGAAATCATCAAGGACGCTGATCTTGTAATAGAAGCAGCTACAGAGGATATGGAAGCAAAGAAGGCTCTGTTCCAGGAGCTGGATGCGCTTTGCAAGCCTGAAGCTATCATCGCAACAAACACATCTGCACTTTCCATCACGGAAATCGCAGCAGCTACCAACAGACCTGACAAGATCATCGGAATGCACTTCTTTAACCCTGTTCCTGCAATGAAGCTGGTTGAGATCGTTAAGGGACTGGCAACTTCCGACGAAACAAGAGAAACTATCCTTGACCTTACAAGAACTTTAGGAAAGACTCCTGTAGACGTTGAAGAGGCTCCTGGTTTCGTAGTAAACAGAATCCTGATCCCTATGATAAACGAGGGTATAGGCATCCTGGCTGACGGCGTTGCCGATGCAGAAGGCATCGATACAGCAATGCAGCTTGGCGCAAACCACCCAATGGGACCTCTCGCACTGGGAGATCTGGTAGGTCTGGACGTTTGCCTGGCTATCATGGAAACTCTGTACAACGAATACGGCGATCCTAAGTACAGACCTCATCCACTTCTCAAGAAGATGGTAAGAGCAGGCAAGCTGGGAAGAAAGACAGGCGAAGGCTTCTACGATTACAGCAAATAAAAGGTGCATTTTAAGTGAGACTGCATCTATTGAGTATTTTATAGTTACAGTCTATGAAAAAAGGCTGTAGATTATAAACAGAAAGCTTATATGATTAAAGGTCAATCCATATTTTAAGTACAATCAACATAACTTTGGAAGGAATGACGTCAGAAGCTTTTAGGGATATTTGTTTGAGGGAAAACTGAACAGTGCGAAGAAGGAGCTTCTTAAGTGAAGCTCCTTTTAGAATGTATATGATTTAATTTTATCTGTTCAGTGGATGATTATCGACCATTAGGTGCCGGTTCGCCCCATATTACAAATTGGAATCTGTTTCTAATATGGTTGAAGTTATGATATTTACAACCACAGATGATTTACACCAGAAGGAGCTTGACTGCCAGCTTAGGAAACCGCCCAACAGCAACATAAGTTCTTCAAGTCCACACAGCTTTTGAACTGGTCATGTCCCTCAACACTTTTATAGTCTATAATGTGTTCGTCAATTTATAGATCTATTTCATGACATGTATTTAAGCTGTATGAGCCTGCTATGGAATAATAGAATAAAAGTATCCAATATAATGACTTGATTGCTTTATTTATTAGGTTTTATTTATGAAAGCTGTAAATCTCTTAATATTTACTCTTTTGGGCGTTCGTAAACTATTTTTCCTTCAGAGATGGTGCCAAGGATCTTAATTTCATTTATTTTTGTTGGTGTATTGTATGGGTTGTTGTTAAGTACAGTAAAGTCAGCATAATATCTTTCTTTGATGGTTCCTCGTTCATTCTCTTCAAAAGCAGCATATGCAGCATTATATGTATAAGCTTTTAGGGCATCTGTAACACTCATACGGCGGACATCATATCTTCCATTTACAAGACCATGTATTCCGGTAAGCGGGTTTAAACTATTAACAGGTGCATCTGATCCTCCTGCAACAATAATACCTTTGTCGAGGTTGTACTTATATTGCTCCATCCTGTATGCTCTTTCAGAGCCAAACCATTGTTCGATTGCTCCTCCAGGAACATCGTATAAATAAGTGTATTCCGGTTGCTGACTAACCACGATACCGAGTTTAGCGGCCATATTTATGTGAGATTCTCTTGGAAGCGTGAAATGTTCTATCCTGAGTCTTAGATTTTTCTGACCCTGCTCGGCGATAACACGCCGGTATGCATCGAGGACCTGATCTATGGCTCTTTCTCCCATGGCATGAAATGCTATTTGCTTTCCGTCTGCATAAGCCTTAGACGTTAGTTGGTATATTTCGGAGTCTTTGTGGTATAGATCCCCACGGACCTCCGGCTTGCATGTATATGGTTCATCTAGAGCCATTGTATAGTCCAGATCTGCACCGTCTAAAGTTAGACATCCACCATGTCGTGGCAAGCCATATCTTATGGCTTTTTCGTAATTCCATACTTGAGGATATAGCACACAGTGAAAAGGTAGGTCACCTTTCTCGAGTCTATTTAGCCACAAATCGATGTCTTTATCTTTTGATACCATCATGCCTTCAAGACAGTGGGCTGTCGTAATACCGTTTTCTGTACACATTTTACCAAAAAGATCTATGTAGTGTTCATACTGCTGATCGAATACACTGTCTATCAGTTCAGCCATAGCATGAAAATGTGTTTCATCTTCTGTAAGCTCACCATTAAAGTGACCGCTCTCGTCTGTTCCAAATCCATAGGATTTATCCATAAAATTAATTGCTTTATAGGCAGCAGTATTTATCGAAGAGGAATGCAAAGTAATGCTGATAACCATCACCTTTTTTCCATGTGAAACGCTGTCCAGTTCAGAAATATTAGGAAAGCGACCTTCTTTAATATTTGAAATGATAAAAAAAGGAGCAAAAACAAGCTCTTCAGTTGTAGTTCTACAGCGTTCTTCAATCTTTTCTAAAACATCACTCAGACTCATAGCATCTATGAGGTTCACACCAGATAGCATCATTGCTGTATTTCCTGCATGTACATGAGAGTCAATTATACCGGGTATTATAGTCCCGTGCTCAAAATGCTTTACTGGCACACCCTCAGGGATAGAACCATTGCCTACATGAATGATCTTTTTACCTCGAACTCCTACCCAAGATGCTTCAGGATTACTATCATCTAGTGTGTATATCCTCTCCCCTGTCAATATATAATCATAACTCATAATAGCAACCTCCTATTCTTGTATCAGATGCGTCTTGATAACACTTGGTTTACAATAACTTTTGTATTATATTGTAATGATAACATGGCATGTTTTTTTTGACAATTCAAAATACGCATGACAGAAAAGTACGTACAGTAGTGTAAAATGAATAATAGAGGCAACAACCTCCAGTTCAAATATACAGAAAAAATAATCCGGAAAGGAGGTAATAATGGCTTAATAACCGAGAAAAGAAATATATTTTTTCGGGGCTGCTAAGATGATGACGATGCATTAATTCACTTGATTAGTATATATATTATATGAATTCATATCTACAATAAAAAAACATTAAAATAATAAACTTAAAGTTTATTATTTCATATTTATATGTTATGGTATACTTATATTTAATACAGGCATACACTTTGTTTCAAGAAGGAGGCTATGAAATGAGCAATACTATTACTATTTTAAAAGGGAACGCTATCTTTGATGGTACCGGAAGTGAACCTTTTGCCGGTGCAATCGTAGTAGAAGGAAACCGGATAAAAGAGGTCATCCGTGGTATAGATCCAAAGCTTCCGGCCTATCCTGGTGCAAATGTACAAATAATGGAATATGACAACAATCTTATAATGCCGGGATTTAACGACTGCCATACACATATATCCCAAGGAGCTTTTCTGGATGATGAAAATTTTGGAATTAATGTCTTGGAAGCACCAAGCAAAAAAGATGCTGTAATGATGCTAAAAGATTTTGGCGATACGCATCCAGAGAATGAATGGATTATAGGCTTTATGATGAATAACCTCTTATGGGAAGATCAAACTTTACCGACAAGATATGATATTGATGCTGTGATTGCAGACAGACCTGCAGTTTTTCAGTTGGCTGACTTGCATACAATCATTGCAAACACATGTGCGATAGAAAAAGTCGGATACACCGATAACACTCCTAATCCAGAAGATGGTATTTTAGAAAAAGATGAAAATGGAGTTCTAAATGGACGTTTCTTCGATGGTGCAAGTTTTATTTTTACGGAAGCGATTTATAACGCATCTGATGATGTATATCTTAGTGTATATCGAAATTTCTTTAAGAAGTTGAGTCGCCTGGGAATTACATCTACCAGCCTTTTATCCCCTTTTGGAGTATCAAAGGATCCTGTTAAGATTTACGAAAAGATGGAGGAAAATGGTGAGCTTACTGCACGTGTATGTCTATACCCAAACCTTGCAGAATATGAAAAAAACAGCTATGATGAACTGCTTGCCAAGCATCATGATGGAAAAATACGTCTCCAGGGATTAAAACAGCTCATAGATGGTGTTACTGCTGTATTTACTGCATATTTATTGGAGCCATATACAAACAATCCTGAAACTTGCGGAAAAACATCCATTGAGCTAGATGTTTTTCATGAACAGATGATGAAAGCAATTGCTGATGGCAGGCCGGTTAGAGTACACACAATAGGTGACAAAGCTATTCGTGTAGTTCTCGACTATTTTGAGGAAGCAAAAGAAAAATATGGGGAGCAAGGTCTCCGTCACGTTCAAGAACACATTGAAAACGTCCACCCAGATGATATAGGACGTTTTGCAGAGCTGGGTGTTGCATGTGCAATGCAGCCTATGCATATGCTCTTCGATCTTGAAGGCGACGATAAAGAAAAAGCGATAGGACCTGAAAGATGTAAACATGCATGGCCTATGCGCGAGATTCTTGATACCGGTGCAGTGGTTGGACTCAGCTCCGATTTTCCTGTAGTAGAAATTGAACCGCTACATGAAGTATATGGTGCTGTAACGCGCCAAACGTTCTCCGGCAAACCTGATGGAGGTTGGTATCCTGAGCAAAAAATCACTCTTGCCGAAGCATTGAAAGCATACACATGGGGTTCTGCGTACATTGAAGGTTGCGAAAATGATTTTGGAACTTTGGAAGAAGGAAAACTTGCTGATATTATAGTTCTCGATAGGAATTTATTTGATATTGAGCCTATAGATTTTATTGATGGTGAGGCAGTGCTCACTATGCTAGATGGGCAGATTGTATATCAAAAATAAATTTTAAATGCATATAAATGTATTTTTTGAAAAGTTTGCCAAAGGAGTATGTAAATACAACTCTGCAAGTTAGCAAAAAATATAGCCTGCTATGAAAAATTATTCTTCATAGCAGGCTGTCTTTTGCTCTCTGTTCATAATATTCAAAGGCTTCTCCCAGAATATACTTGAAGCAGTATATATGTATTATAAATATAACTGTCTATCACATTTTATCAATCATCTAGATAATTATCCGACTTTATCTTAGCCACAACTTCATCGAAGTCAATTTCTTTTTTCATTTTATATTTACCACTCTTACTCATAATTGTAAATATTATGTATGGAATCAGAAAGCACGGAACGCCGAGTATTACTGTAAGTCTTGTCTCTGGATAATATGCAGTTACACAAAGCGCCATTGCAAGTATTAATAAACCGATTATATTCGGCAATGGATAAAGCGGCGTACGAAATCTTAGACTTTTTTTCGATAGCCCGTTCTGTGACAATTTGTGCCTAAATCTCCATTGTGATATACAGATTGCGGCCCAGCAGAAAATTGTAGACGTACCCGACATGGAAAGTAAGAACGAATAGAATGCGCCTGACTTATCAAGCGAGTAAATTAGTAATATTATCCATACAACTATTAACGAAGAAACGGCTGCTGTTATAGGGACTCCTTTCTTTGTAGTTTTTCCTAAAAACAAAGGTGCCATTCCCTCTTTGGAAAGGGAATACATATCTCGTATAGCTGCGTACAGATTACAGTTGGCACATGACAAGGCAGCTATTATTATTATTAAATTAAACGCATGTGATAAAAGACCAAATCCATTATATAGCATTGCATCTGCAAAGGCGCTAGATTCATAACTACAATATGTCCATGGCATAATTACAGCAACTAAAAATGTTGGTATAATGAACAGCAGAACAACTCTTATAGCTCCAGCATGTACCGCACTCGGCATAGTCTTTTCGGGATTTGGTGTCTCACCAGCTGTAATGGCTATAAACTCAATACCAGCAAAATTGGTAACGATTATGGACATATTAGCGACTATCGCCATGACACCAAGAGGGAACAATCCTCCTAAGCCTGTGAAATTGGATGTGCCTGGTCCTGCATGGGTCCCTATAACGCCTAATGCGATAAGTACTGCGAAAACAACAAATACTATTATCGCTATAACCTTCGTCATCGCCAAAACAGACTCTATTTTACCCAAGCTACCTACTTGCCTTAAATTTATTAACGATATAATAGCGCAACCTATTACTGCTCCCATAAAAATTGAGATCTGCGGTATATACATATTTAAAATCGTGCCTATTACTATACATTCCGAAGGTATATATACTATAATAGCCACCCAATACGTCCACCCAACACCTGCAGCACATCCATTGGAAATAAACTCTCTGGAATAGGCTACAAAAGATCCTGTTACCGGCATAGCAACTACTAGCTCGCCAAGGCAATAAAGAGTACAGAATACTAGTATGCCTCCCAATGTAAACGCCAAAAATGCTGCGGGGCCTGTCATCTCTATAAAGCCGCCCACTCCATAGAAATAGGCAGAACCTATAACGCCTCCTAAAGATATCATCTGAACATGTAGTTTTTTTAGCCCTTTCTGTAATGTCCCTTCATGTATAATTTTATCTTCCATGTAGAACTCCTTTCTACAAAATACTCTGCATTATTTTTTATACTGGGCTTTTGGCTGCTGCAGCGTCATACAATGGACATTCCCTCCTGCCAATGACCATTCTCTAGTATATATAGGAACAATATCTCTGTCAGGATATATTTCCTGCATTTTTTCCATCGCTTCTTTATCACGTGGATCTCCAAATTGCGGTACTAAAACGGCGCCATTAATCAAATATGAATTTATGTATGTTACTGCTAAAGGTAATCCGGAATTTCTAGGAGCTGCATCTTGGCAGATGTCAACACCCTCATTTTCCTCTTCGGTAATATAAAGTACATCGGGTATATGAATCTTTATAATTTCAAATTTTCTGCCCTTTGCATCGGTCTCATTGGAAAGAATATCATAAGCTTCCTTTAAACATTCGTATTGCGGATGTTTAGGATCATCTACCCATGAAAGAACTATAACCCCAGGTCTGGCAAAAAAGCATACATCATCAACATGTCCATCGGTTTCGTCAAAAGCCATACCGTTCTTGAGCCATATAACCTTATCTATATTCATATATTCTTTCAGGTTTTTCTCGGTCTCTTCCTTGCTCATATTTCCATTTCTATTATGATTCATAAATACCTGTTCAGTAACAATAAGAGTGCCCTCTCCATCTACCTGAGTGGCTCCATTTTCAAGGACAAAATGGGTAGCATCATATCTATCGCAGTCTTCAATTTCCAGAATTTTTTGCCCTACCTGAGAATCCAGCTTCCAAGGGAAGTAAAGGCCGCCTTCAAGGCCGCCGTAAGCGTTCCAGCCCCAATGTACTCCACGAACTTCTCCATTATCATTTATAACAAAACTTGGTCCTTTATCCTGAGTCCATGCATCATCAGTAGACATTTCAATAACTCTTACTTCTTCTGGAAGTCTTGCTCTCGCATTCTCATATTGTGCTGCAGAAACAAGAACTGTCAATGGTTCATATTTCACAAGTTTTGTAGCGACATCAACAAAAACTTTTTGTGCTGGTTTTGCTCCATCTCTCCATGTATCTGTCCGCTCCGGCCAAATGAGCCATGAGCGTTCATGTTCTTCAAACTCTCCAGGCATTCTAAAACCGTCTTTTTTAGGGGTGCTTTTTAATGTTCTTGCCATTTTTATTTCCTCCTTGTGTCAATAGTAAAAATTAATATAGCATTACAGACCGACCGGTCGGTCTGTAATGCTATATTAATTTATTTTCTGAAAATTGTCAAGTGAATTTCTAAATATAAACGTACAGGCCTAAAGAATGATTTGACTTGATAGTTTTTTTGAAATAAAATATTTCAGTAATTATACATATCTAATTGGAGTAAATATATGAAAAATTCACAAGATACAAGGCGAAATATAATAAATGCTTCTCTAGACCTTTTTGCAAGTAAGGGTTATGCAGGGACTTCAATGAATGACATTATATCGAAAGTAGGAATTAGCAAAGGAAGTGTTTATTGGCATTTTAAAAGTAAAGAAGAAATCTTTATTCAAGTTGTAACTGAAAGCTATGATGAATGGATAAGTTTAATTCATCAGGAGTTTTCTAAGCTTAGCGATCCTATCGATATGCTCAGACGTTATGGTGAACTTTTTATTGCAACTATCGATATGCCTGTTTGGAGAATATCTCCTGAAATATATTGGAATGAATTTAGTGAAGAAAATCAAATCATTTTAGATAAGTGCTTTTCTCAGGATGACGACATCCTGTTAAATATCTTTGAGAATGCCAAGGGAAAAGGCCTTCTACGGTATGATGACTGTAAACAATTAATGTGGACATATATTTCATGTTTGGAGGGTATGTTTGAAAAAATAATTTTATCATATAAGTATAATGATCATGCCACAGCACATTTGTTAGAAAGTTATACTTCAGATGCAATCTCTATGTTTTTAAATGCGGTTACCAAATGACAAATATTAATAGTAACTTGTTAAATGTAGTAATGGCTTAGTGCTTTTTTGAATTATTTATAAATCCCTCGGGAGTATTATTTTTTACTACAGTAGCTTAAGGAGTTTTATTAGAACTATCATAATGATTTGAGTTGGCATACAGCTGCAATTTAAATCATAAATTGTATAAAAAATGTATAAAATAAGGAAAAGTTGGTGAATATATTATTCGTTTCTGAATAATATATTCACCATTTTTGAATAGATGACAATAAACTGCTATAAAACCAGTTAAAATCAAACCCTATATGTTGGCATGAAAGTTGCTAATTAAGAGTATTTGGTGAGTGGCCGTAAACATAAAGATTATAAAACTTGCTACGTGAAAAGCAAGGGCCATAGGGAGGGATTAGAGCAATTCGTTATTTTTTGTAGGATGTTTTGAAAAGGAGAATTATTATGCAAACAACACAAAATGAAAAGCTGCCTTTTAAAGTAAAACTCGGCTATGGATTGTCGGGATACTGTAGCTTTATTACATGGACAGCATTCAGCTATTATGGACTTTATTTTTTTACAGATATGGTGGGATTATCTGCGGCTTTTGCTGGAGCGATCATTTCTCTTGGAACTTTGTGGGATGCTATAACAGATCCAATTGTAGGCGGCATATCGGACAATATTAAATGGAAAAGTGGAAGACGTCGTCCGCTGATTATTGGTGTAGCCTTGCCTTTTGTATTTATTAGTGTTCTGCTGTTCACTAACTGGGGTCTTGATGAGACGGCGTCAAAGATATATTTTGTTATTATCATTCTTATGTATTATACTGCTCAGACGGTATTGGATATTTCGTCATCTGCTCTGGGCTCAGAGATGTCGCTTGATTATGATGAAAGAGCTTCACTCGCGACATATAAGAATTATTTTGGCTTGAGTGCTACGGTGGCGATAAGTCCGACGCTTATGCTGGTTGCCTATTTTAGTGGCGTATTTGGTACGGAATCGAAGGGTTGGACTGCTACAATATCATGCTACATGATCATTGCGTTGATATTCATCTTTATTTTGTGGAGAAGCACGAAAGGCTATGAGCGGCACAGAGAAGAAGGAAGTAAGTTTTCCATTGCAGATATAAAGGAAATATTTAGAGCAAAACCGGCAAGAGTAGTTATGTTAGTATTTGGTATTGCAATATTTACAAATACAATTAATTACGCAGTTCAGGTTTATTATTACACGAATTATTTACAGTTGACTGATGGTCAGATCGCAAGTGTTACGCTGGTATTTGGTGTGGCAAGCATATTCTGTGCATGGATTACTGATAGACTTATGCAAGGGATTTCCAAGAAAGCTGCATGGATAATTGCGATAGGTATAGAAGGCCTTGTTATGATAATTATGGTAGGATTCATGATTCAGCCGGGCAATATTCTAATGGTATATATTTTGGCTGTCTTAATGTCACTTGGCAATGCTGCAGTATATCAAGTGCCTTGGGCTATGATTCCTGATTGTGTTGACGTTATAGAGCTTGAAAGGAACAAACGAGTTGATGGTATTGTGTTTGGCGTTGTTGCATTCGTACAAAAGGCGTGTGGTGCGTTAGGTACACTGCTTTTGGGAACATTGTTGACAATGGTTGGATATAATGCTGAAGCGATTACACAGACGGCAGAGGCTTTAAATGGTATAAAAAATATATATGCATTTTTAGTTGGCGGGCTATATCTTGTTACAGTATTGATTGTATTGCTTTACCCTCTAAGCAAGGATAGACATGATGCTGTTCGTAAAGCTATAGAAGACAGAAAAGAAGGAAAAGAAATTGATATGACGGCATTCAATGATTTAATCTAAATATTATAATCAAAAGTTATGTAGCGGATGCCGCGGGTATAGGTGTCCGCTATAAGTTTCATAAATATAAAGAGAAAGGAGAATAACGATGAAAATTAAAAAATTTGTTGATTTGTCATGGGAAGTATCAGATGATAGCCCAATTTATCCTGGGGATCCTGAGCCCAAGATAACTACAACACACACAGTTGAAAAAGATTATTATAATTTGTCGGGCGTATATGTAGGAACACAAACAGGAACGCATGTTGATGCGCCTTATCATTTCAGCAATGATGGTGAAACCATTGATAAGATGGAGCTTGATTTCTTCTTTGGTGAAGCGGTTGTCGTCAGAGTGACAGATAAAAAGGCAGATGAAAAGATTACAATGGAGGATATAATGCCATATGCTGATAGGATTATGCCGAATACCATTGTTTTGTTTAATACTAATTGGTATAAGAACAGAGGAACTGAAGCGTTTTATCATCATCCGTATGTGGCAGGCGATGTCGCTGAGTATTTAGTTAATAAAGGCGTACGATTTATTGCTATTGATACGATGAATGCTGACCAGTCTGGAGGAACGGAATTCCCTGTCCATGATTTGTTTTCAGAAAAGAGACTAATGATTGGAGAAAACTGGGCTTATTTTGATAAGATTGATTTTGATGATGTGGTTATTGCTGCATTTCCTATGAAAATACAAGGGTGCGATGGCTCTCCTGTAAGAGCAGTAGCCATGGAAATAGAAAAGTAAAATAATTAAAGTGCCGTGGGACGTTATTCGTCTCACGGGGCATTTTATTGTATAGAAAATTATATTTGACCTGATAAATCAATTCATGTAATATGAAATACAGATAAAGATATTGGTGAAATAGAACTTGATAAATTGTTTAGGTAAAAAGCGAAGTAATGTATTTATTGTAAAGAAGTAATGTATTTATTGTAAAGATATTCGTCGATAATATTTCTAAAAATATAGCATTTACTCGCTGATGTTAATGAATGGGAGGTTAGATATAATAGATAACGGGGCTTATGGTGATAATGTCATTTGAAAGAACAATAGGGGTTTGTTCTTTCTGTATAATAGAAGGACTTCAAGTGTAGAATAAAACAGAAGTAATAAATAGAATGATATATCA
>CAUDEQ010000043.1 GCA_958448635.1 uncultured Bacillota bacterium
ATACGGCCTTTTTCTTTTTTACGAATCTGGTCTCACATCATTGACTAATGTACAGTTTTTTACAAAATAATCTAAACTTGTGCACGATGTCATAATCCATGTCCATACGGCATAACCTTTATTGAATCCTGCAAAAATACTGGTTTCAGGGAGGACATACTTATGAAAAAAACAGCAGCGTCATTCATATTCATTTTTCTTACAGGGCTTTTTACCGGTCTTTTTTTCAGCATATCCCTCGATGAAGACAACAGCGTCTATCTTTCGCAGCTTTTCATTTCCTCCATAACCGACACCTCATCGGGCTTTATGCGCACCCTGATTTCTTCCGTCATATCAGCCATGTCCATGGCAGCGCTGATGCTGGCCTCCGTCGTCAGCAGACTTCTGGCGTTCCTGCCTCCCGCAGTCCTATGGTACAGGAGCTTCGCTCTGGGATTCTGCTCAGGCCTTGCGTATATAGGCGACGCCGGCAGCGCCCTTTCCATTTCACTGATAAAGCTGCTGCCTCCCAGTCTGTTCTTCATCCCTGCCTTCATCATGCTGGCAGCGGCCTGCTTCAGGTACTCCAGGAATCGTTTGGCTTCATCAAAAAGATCCTCCCGTGAAAAGAAGGATCTTCAAACCATCGTATTCATATGCCTTGGCGCTATCACCGCCGGCTGCGTCACAGAAGCTTTATGCCATCTAGCTGCGCTCTAGCCATCATAAGAGCCGCTACCGTCTTGGCGTCCGTCAGATCACCGCCTGCCGCCATCTGATATACACGGCTGAAGGGCATTTCCAGAACGTTGAGAGCTTCATCATCATCGAGGCTCTGTTCCCCTGCCTTCAGTCCCGTCATCGCATATATGCTTATCACCTCTTCGGAATATGCCACGCTGGGATTTATCTTTCCGAGCAGCACGATGTTCTCGGCTGTGTATCCCGTTTCCTCCTTCAGCTCCCTTGCTGCTGCCGCCACGGGATCATTTTCATCTGCATCTATCTTACCGGCAGGAATCTCCAGAACCGTGCCGCCGCAGGCGTACCTGAACTGCTCCACCATGACGATATTCCCCTCGTCTGTCACAGCCACCATAGCCACCGCTCCGTTATGCTCTATTATCTCCCTGTATGCCTCGCCCTTTACGGCAGTCACCTTGTCTCTTCTTACATTGAGGATAGCGCCTTCATATATCCTTTCGCTGCTGATCCTCTTTTCTTCAAAAATCATTCTCCACCTCCGCTTCATCAGCCATCACGCCTGCTTTCCGCCGCTGCGCTTTTCCTCTGCCATCTCTCTCGATCTTTCCACAGCAGCGCTGAAGCCCTCCTTCACATTATCCATGAAGCCGTTTTCAAAGAGCTTGTTCACCGCCTCTATCGTCGTTCCTCCCGGCGAGCATACGTTGATCCTCAGCTGCTCCAGGCTTTCGGGGCTTTCAAGCACCATCCTGGCTGCCCCCAGTACCGCCTGGGCTGCAAACACCCGTGCCTTTTCAGCCTCCATGCCCTCCTCTGCGGCGGCCTGTGCCAGCGCCTCAATGTACATATATGTGTATGCCGGACTGCTTCCGCTGACGCCGATCACGCAGTCGATGAGCTTTTCATCCACCTGCTGTGCCTTGCCGATGGAGGAGAATATTTCCATGGCAGCCTCAAAGACATCATCTTTAACATTGGCGTTTCTGCATACTGCCGTCATTGCTTCTCCCACCTTGGCCGGAGTGTTTGGCATGATTCTTATGACAGCCGCATCGCTTCCAAGATGAGCCTCCACCACTGACATATCCACTCCCGCAGCCATGGACACTATGGTCTTTTCGGCATTGTACGAATCTGCCAGCTCATGAAGAACTCCTTCTATCACCTGAGGCTTGACTCCCAGGATTATCATGTCTGCACGTCTGCAAAGCTCACTGCCGCTTTCGCAAAGCACCAGCTGAGGTATTGCCTTTCCTGTTTTCATGCAAAGCTCAGCGTTCATGTCGAAGGCCATCAGCTGATGAACGTCGGCCTTTCCCGATGCAGCATATCCTGAAAGTATGGATCCTCCCATATTTCCTATTCCTATAAATCCTATCTTCATATCGTTTCTCCGTTTATCGTGTTTACCGCTGCGACATAAGCTTATCTTCTGTCGTCACGGCTTTTTTTATCATTTTCCTATCGTTCCAAGGAACAGCGTTCCCCTGGCTTTTCCTTCAAGACCGTCCCTTATGATGTTCTCCTTGGAGCCATTGAGCAGAAGCATAGGTATTCCGAACTTGTTCACCTTTGCCGCCGCTTCTATCTTCGTCGCTATGCCTCCCGTGCCGAAGGAGCTTTTCTCACCTATATTGATCTCCGATTCCAGCTTCTCTGCGTTTTCCACCATCTCTATAAGTACGGCGTCATCGTTTGCCTTAGGGTCCTTGTCGAAGACTCCGTCTATATCGCTGAGGACTATCAGCAGATCGGCATTCCAGAGACTGGCTGTGAGAGCTGCCAGAGTATCGTTGTCTCCTATCTTTATCTCATCTACGCTTACGCTGTCGTTTTCATTTATTACAGGCACAACGCCTTCATCTATCAACGTGAACATGGCGTTCCTGATGTTGAGAGTTCTGTGGTTGTCGTCGAAATCATCTCGCGTCAGAAGTATCTGAGCCACATGTATCCCGTACTCACCGAAATACTCCTTGTATGCCATCATCAGCTCCACCTGACCTATGGCGCACAGAGCCTGCTTGTAATTGATATCTCCCCGCCTGCTCCACTTGTTGATTGCGCCTACTCCGCAGATTCCGGCGCCGGAGGATACCAGGATCACCTGCTTACCCATGTCCATAAGCTCCTTCACCTGCTCTGCTATGTTGTGGATGACTTTTTTGTTTACCATTCCGTTTTCATCCGACAACACATTACTTCCTATCTTTACAACTATTTTTCTGCTGCTTTTTATAGTCTCTTTCAACTGTTCCATATCGACGCCTCCTATGCTTTGAAATTATACCTCATAGTGAAGGATAAATCAAATCTCAGGTGCATCCAAAAAAATTACAGAAAAGCCCGGCCTTACCATCGACCGGGCTTTCATCTGCAGTCGTGCGGCAGGCAATACGTTGCCCCTCACCTTTTCTGCTCTTATCCCAATGTTCATTTTTCCGGCGTTCTCCGACGCCCTTGCTCATCTTGGCTCTACGATGAGCTTTATCGCTGTTCGTTCCTCACCCTCGATTTCAATATCTGTAAATGCCGGAACGGATACCAGGTCTATCCCTCCCGGGGCTACAAATCCTCTGGCTATTGCTATCGCTTTTACCGCCTGATTCAGCGCTCCTGCTCCTATGGCCTGGATCTCCGCTCCGCCTTTCTCACGCAGCACTCCGGCTAAAGCTCCTGCGACTGAATTGGGATTTGATTTGGCTGATACTTTTAAAACTTCCATTTTGATTCCTCCATAATTATTACAGTAATTTAATATTGATTGGGTAACCCCTTTTGATAAAATAATTATATATTGGCGCTGCCGATAATATATGACTTTCGCTCGACAAAAAATTACATATTATAACACATAGAATACCCTTTTTAAAAAAATCGACTTTTAACTACTTTTTCATACAAACAACTTGATTTTTCGCCTGAATTCACTTATAATCAATCTGTGGTTATCCCCCTGATAACCTCATTAATCTCTAATCCCAATACCCCTTTTAACAAAAGAGACCATAATGGTCTCTTTTGTTTTACGAAAATATATGATACAATTTCCCCATGAAACATCTGACACAACAATACGACGAAACCATATACAGCAGCAATGCCTTCGAATTTTACTTCGGCGACCTTGACATCGGTATTCTCGATATAGAAACCACAGGTCTGAACCCTTCCAGAAACAAGTTCATTCTAGGAGGACTTTTTGATCTTCAGACAAAAACGATGCATCAGCTCTTCGCCGAAAACAGAGGCGAGGAAAGAGAGGCTCTGAAAGCCTTCTACGATATGATTTCACAGCTTGATATGGTAATAACATACAACGGCAGACATTTCGACATGCCCTTCATCGAGAAACGGCTGAAGCTGCACGGGCTTGGCGGCAGATTCAAAGCAGACACGGAACAGACAGCCTTCGAAGCATATCTTCCGTACAATCTGGATATCTATCTTATGATAAACGGACATTCACCCATAAAGCGGCTGGTTCCCAACCTGAAGCAGAAAACGGTGGAAAACTACATGGGTCTGTGGCAAAGCCGTACCGATGAAATATCCGGCGCAGAAAGCGTCGCACTGTACAACAGGTACGAAAATACCGGCAGCAGCCAGCTGGAATCCAGAATCCTGCTCCACAACAGCGATGACGTTCTGCAGCTTACACGTCTTATGAAGGTTATCGGAAAATGCGATATACACAAGGCCATGTATCATCTCGGGTTTCCCGTTTTCGCAGAATCCCATGAAAGCACCGGCGGTTCACGTCGATACCGCCTGATGGTGAAGAAGATCAGGACGGAAAAAAACAGCCTTATGGTTTCCGGGATTCAGATGGATAACGCCATGGAATATATGGGCTTCAGCTTCGGAGACTTTCCTGTGGAGAGCCGCTTCAGCAGAAGAAGCGCCACCTTCGATATGAAGCTCCCCATCATAAGAGATTCCGGGCTTTGCATCGCAGATCTGGATGCCGCAGGTCTTCAGCGCAGTGATTTCGAAAAATATCCGTCCTGCAGCAGCGGTTTTCTTGTAATCGAAAACCACGACATAAAAAATTTCCAGGAGACAAATCACTTCATAAAGGCTTTCCTCAATGCCTTCATGAATAATATATAACCGTCAAAGGAATACCATAAAGAAAGGAAAGAGAAAATGGATTTTACCGACATTATGAAGGCCGATTTCATCGGCAGTATCAGAAGGAGCAAGGAGGCAAGCTTCACCATGGCTTCCCTTCCCGTACATATCAGAAATGCAGCTCTCGATGCAGCCGCAAACGCTCTGATCGCCAATAAGGACGCCATATTCGAGGCCAACCGCATGGATATGGAGGCCGCTGCAGAAGCATCTCTTCCGGCTCCCATAATCAACCGCCTGAAATTCGACGCACAGAAGCTGGACGCATGCATCTCCGGTATGCGTGACCTCATAGACATGGAGGATCCTCTCTTCAATGTGCTGCTTAAAAGAGAGCTGGATCATGAACTGGTACTGACCAAGACAACCTGCCCCATAGGCGTCATCGGCGTCATATTCGAGTCGAGACCTGATGCTCTTGTTCAAATAGCCTCCCTATGCATCAAAAGCGGCAACTGCTCTGTTCTCAAGGGCGGAAGCGAGGCGGCAAATACGAACCGTATTCTCTTTGAAACCATACACTCGGCGGCTTTGCAGGCAGGACTGCCGGACAGCTTTGCCGTACTCATCGAAGACAGGGCCGAGATAAGCCGGCTTCTCAAGTGCCACGAATACGTGGACCTTTTGATACCGCGCGGTTCCAATGAGTTCGTCCAGTACATAATGAGCAATTCCAAGATACCTGTAATGGGACACGCTGACGGTATATGCCATATATATGTGGATGCCGCTGCCAATGTGGATACGGCAGTCTCCGTCATCATCGACTCCAAGACCCAATATGTAGCTGCCTGCAACACGGTTGAAACGCTGCTGGTCCACAAGGATATTGCCGATCTCATCATACCTCTTCTGGCAGACGCTTCGGGCGACAGAATAGCATATCGCTGCGATGAGCAGTCCATGTCGCTGATACCTTGTCAGAAGGCCACGGAAGAAGACTACAGAACAGAATATCTCGATTACATCCTTTCGATAAAGGTTGTGGAGGATATAGATGACGCCATCGCCCACATCAACAGATACGGCTCTCATCACACCGACTGCATCATCACCGAGGACAAGGACTCGGCAGAAAAGTTCATGTCACTGGTAGACTCGGCAGGGGTTTACCAGAACTGCTCCACGCGGTTTGCCGACGGATTCCGGTACGGCTTCGGAGCCGAGGTGGGCATCAGTACAGGCAAGCTCCATGCCCGCGGACCTGTAGGACTTGACGGCCTTGTGACGTACAAATACAAGCTGACAGGCAACGGACATATCGTAGCCGACTACGCCGGTGGAAAATCACAGTTCCATTTCAAGGATCTGATATAGAAAGCAATAAAAAAGTGTGCAAGCGGAGCTTATCTTCTGCTTTGCACACTTTTTATTAATCCATCTTCTTCATATATTCCCTCAGCGCCTCCACAGCGTTGTCGATATGGACACCCAGCGGCTGTTCCTCAACGCTGACCACATGTATGTGACATCGGTTTATCGGCAGGAGTATCTTATATGCATGACTGCTGCCTATGGCTTCGGCCATAGCCGGAGTCAGCTCGCCCATCATGGCGTTGGCGTTGATTATGCCGATGACTCCCATCACCACATCTGCATGCTGCATATTATGCACTATGGCATTTTCACCTGTGGCTCCCTCATCGGCCCCGGCTCTGAGCATTTGCCCGGTTGCCACCGAATTGGTTCCCAGAGCCAACACCTCCACTTCAGGAAACGTCTTTTTTACCCTATCTACGATGGCCTTTCCGATACCGCCGCCCTGGCCGTCAACTACTGCTATGATTTTCATCTGTATTTTCTCCTCTCCTGACACATGCCGCATATCTTCTTATGGCATTGTCACACGCTGATACATTCATACTGCAGAACATGACGGCTACCAACCTCTGTTGTAGTCAGAATAGCAGTCAAGGCATACCGTTTTACCGTCCATCAGTCTCATCTTGTTTTCCGGCGCAGCTTCGCCGCATATATCGCATTTGACCGATCTGAGACCCTTAGCCTTTTCAGGCATTGAAATGTGCGGCTTGCCCACTGCAAACACCTGCTCAAGAGGCGCATTAAGCACAAAATCTATGTACTCCTGCTTGCTCATGCCCTCCTTCTTGTCAAGAGCCATCAGGCGAAATGAATCTCCCGTGGTCCTGTTGAAGAAATTGAAGGCAAACTTGCCTGTCCCGTGGTATATGAGATTTCCCTTGCCCAGAGTGCAGCCCAGTATTGCCTGTATCCCGTCTACTCCGCAGGCATCGTTTTCCGTAACGCATACTATCTCTTCATCATCGGAGCGCATCACGCCAAAGCGCTGACGAGCCTCCATGGCTGCCCTGACGCCCATGGCAAGTCCTCCGCACGTATGACCGTGGAATTCCACAGCCTTTTCCCATACTCTGTTATCCATTATCTCTCCAATTCAATTCTATGTTAAAGTTCCAGCTTGTAGTCTCCATCCTTTATCTTTCCTGCTTTGCGCATGGCCCTGTCTATCGCCCATGTCAGCACAGCCGGCAGTACTATATGAAGGAGTATGACCTTCCATAGCACGTCCAGCGAAAAGCCCATGTCTGTAAAAGTCCCTATCTGACCAACCAGTCCGCACGTACCCATGCCGGCGCCCACTGCAATATTGGTCATCTTGAACACGCAAGTGGAAAGAGGTCCTATAATTGCTCCTGCCAGCGTTGCCGGAAGCAGTATCCACGGATTTTTGATTATATTTGAAACTTGAAGCATGGAAGTTCCTATGCCCTGTGCCACCAGGCCTCCTACGCCGTTTTCCCTGTAGCTGGCAACGGCGAAGCCCACCATCTGTGCGCAGCAGCCGACTGTTGCCGCTCCTGCCGCAAGACCTGAAAGATCCAACATTATGCATATGGCCGCACTGGAAATAGGCGCCGTAAGCGCCAGTCCCACGATGGTGGAAATAACTATTCCGAACACGAATGGCTGCCACTCCGTAGCCGTCATGATGACCTCTCCCAGCTTCATCATGCACCAGCCTATGGCAGGTCCCACCAGCTTGGCGGCGATACCGCCCACCACCAGCGTCACTGCCGGAGTGACTATTATATCTACCTTGGTTTCCTTTGACACTGCCTTTCCGAATTCGGCAGCCAGCGCCACAGCTATGAATGCTCCCGCCGGGCCGCCTGCCACATCAATACCGAAGCCCGTCATATTGGCGCCCATCATGCCGGCCACCACTGATGTGAACAGCACAAGAGGAGGGGCCTTAAGCCCCCATGCGACAGCAACTCCTATCGCACCGCCCATGTACAGCTTGGCCTGGGCTCCTATCTCCACAAAAAACGATGATACTGCATTATCTCCAAACAGATTGGCTGTCTGAGCGCCAATGGTGTCAAATATGACGCCGATCAGAAGCGATGCGAACAATCCCAGCGCCATGGCCGACATGGCGTCCTGAAGATACCTTTTGGCCGATATTTCTATATCCTTTCTCTTAAGAAAACCCGTATTCTCCCCGGCGCCGCCCTCTGCCTTCTTTTCCTTGGTCATCTGAAGCTCCCCTCAATCATACACTGCAACATTTATTCGATTACATATCCTTTACTATGGTTATCAGATCGCTTACGACTCCGTATGCTGCCTGCTCCATGTCAGGGGACTCTTCCACTATGGTCATGGTCCCCATGAGATCCGTGGTGATGGAAATAGCCTGAGACGTTCCCGAAACAGATGCAAATGCGCTGAACCTGCTTATTTCCTCAGGGCCCACCTTTACATGAACCTCTCCGTCCTTCTCATATGCTCTGCATATCAGCTTTATCACATTGCCTTTTTCCGCAGCCTCGTCTATCTCTTTCTTTGTGATTCCGCCGATTCCCGTTATCTCTATATCGTTCGGCGTGATGTCTGCACCCATCATGACATTTACCAGCGCCGCTGTCTTGGCTGCCGCCTCGTTGCCGTCTATGTCATTGTTTGGATTCGTCTCTATAAAGCCTCTCCTCTTTCCCTCTGCAACGACCTCCTTGGCTGTTTTGCCCTGTTCCAGACCCTGGAGTATGTAATTGGTCGTGCTGTTGAGTATTCCCTTTATCTCTGTAACCTTGCAGAGCGGAAGGTTTTCTCTCACGATTCTGAACACAGGCGTTCCGTCCATCACAGAGCTCTCGAAGAGTATCTTACATCCGTTCTTTTTGGCCAGCTCATCTATCTCCTTGTAGTGCCATGCGAGAGGTCCTTTATTGGCACATATAACGTGCTTTCCTCTTTTAAGCGCTGCCATTACATGATCTGTTGCCATATGACCTGTGGCGAATTCCAGCGGAGTCATCTCAACCAGAACATCGTATTCCACAGTTTCCGCCACATCCAGGGAATTTCTCTGGAGCATAGTTTCCTGAGTCTTCGGAAATACTCCCGTCTGCATGATATTGTTGAGAACTCTTTCTATATCTATTCCCCATGCGTCCACCAGATTTCCTCTGGTCTTGGTGGTTATTGCCACCACGTTGATGGACGCATCATATGTCTTTTCTATTTCCTCTTTCTTTTCCAGCAGTATCCTGGCAACGGACTGTCCCAGATTCCCGAATCCAAGAAACGCTACATTGAGTTTTTTCATAAATGAGTTACCTCCTAGTCGATTTCCGGTCTGCCCAAATAGAGTCAGGGACAGACCATAAAAAAAATACAGGTGCGGTCAAACCGCACCTATATTATAAATTCTTTTGCCGTTTCAGGCAAGTTTTTTGCCTGACTGTTCTATTATTTCACGCCTGTTTTTATAAGCATGCCTTAAGAGCATTTTCGAAGATCTCCAGACCTGCATCCAGCTGAGCGTCTGTTACGCACAGAGGGCAGAGGAATCTGATAACGTTGCCGTATGTACCTGCTGATTCCAGCATGAGTCCATGGTTCATAGCTTCCTGAACTACAGCGTTTACGAGAGCTGCGTTAGGTGCCTTTGATGCCTTGTCCGTAACGAATTCAACACCCATCATAGCGCCCATTCCTCTTACGTCGCCAACTACCTCATACTTGTCAACCCATGGCTTCAGTACAGCGTTTACCTTGTCAGCAATGTGAAGAGCCTTTGCAGGATAATCGTCTCTTTCCATGATCTCGATAACCTTGAGAGCTGCTGCTGCCGATACGGCGTTTGCACCGAATGTACCGCCGATAGTTCCGCCGGCTACCTTATCCATGATTTCAGCTCTTGCAGTTACTGCTGAGAGAGGCAGACCTGCAGCGATGGATTTAGCAGTTGTCATGATGTCAGGAGCGCAGCCTGCATCTGCAAAGTACTGTGAAGCAAACAGCTTTCCGCTTCTTCCCCAACCTGACTGTACTTCGTCGCATACCATCAGGATGCCGTGATCATCACAGATCTTTCTTACTGCCTTTACCCATTCGATAGGAGCAGGAATGAATCCGCCTTCTCCCTGTACAGGCTCGAATACGATGGCTGCACATGCATCGTAAGGAGTTGCTTCTACGAATACCTGCTCGAGCTTTTCAATGTAATACTTGATAGCTTCTTCTTCAGTCATATGACCCGGAGCTCTATAGAGGTTAGGGAATTCAGCTCTGTATATTCCGTCAGGGAAAGGACCCATGCCTACTGCATAAGCCTTCTTGGCTGTCATTGTCATTGTGAGAGTAGTTCTTCCGTGGAATGCACCTGTGAATACGATGATATTAGGTCTTCCGGTATAGCTTCTTGCGATTTTAACCGCATTTTCATCAGCCTCAGAACCTGAGCATACGAACATTGACTTTTTCTTGTCGCCCTTTACAGGAACGATTCTGTTCATTTCTTCAGCCAGCTTTACATACTTTTCATGTGTAGTGATATTGAACATGGAGTGGAAGAATTTATCTGCCTGCTCCTTAACTGCTTCAACTACTTCTGGGTTTGTGTATCCCATGTTCAGAACACCTACGCCGCCGATCCAGTCGAGGAAAATATTTCCGTCAACGTCTTCGAACATAGCGCCTTCACCCCTCTTGATAACTGCCTTGTAAGCAGTTCCTATTGCATTTGGAACAGCTTCGGCTCTTCTGTCCAGAACAGCCTTGGCATTAGGGCCAGGTAATGGTGTTACGATCTTAGGTAATGCTTCTCTTAACATAATAAACCTCCATAAAAAAATACTCATGTTTAAAAAACATTAATTTATATCAAGCTCCGAAAGCTTTCTATACAATGTCGCTCTGGAAAGGCCCAGCTCTCTGGCAACGACCTCCTTGACGCCTCCTGCCTGCTTGAGCTTCTTGATGATGATCTCCCTTTCATAAAGTCTGATCTGCTCGGCCAGAGGCTTGTCCAGATTCCTGAATTTAACTATTTCCTCTTCTTTTTTAAGTATCCTTGCCGGCACCTCATCCATTCCGATGAACTTGCCGAAGGCCATATTGGTCCCGTACTCAACGGCGTTTTCCAGCTCCCTTACGTTTCCGGACCAGTCATGGTTTATGTAAAGCTCCTCCACCTCCGGTGTGAAGCCCTCTATGCCCCTGTTCATAAATGTATTGTATTTTCTCAGGAAATGATACATCAAAGTCTTTATGTCCTCTCTTCTCTCCCTCAGCGGAGGTATGGAAAGAGGAATGACGCTCAGCCTGTAGTACAGATCCTCTCTGAATGTACCTTCCTTTATCATCTCTTCCAGATCACGGTTTGTAGCCGCAATGACACGCACATCCACGATGATGCTCTTGTTGCCGCCCACTCTTTCAAATCTCATGTTCTGCAGCACGTGAAGCAGCTTCACCTGCAGATGCAGCGGCATATCTCCTATCTCATCCAGGAAAATTGTTCCCCCGTCGGCCAGCTCAAATTTGCCTTCCTTGCCTTTCTCGCTGGCTCCCGTAAACGCACCCTTTTCATATCCAAAGAGCTCGCTTTCCATGAGATTTTCGGGGATAGCTCCGCAGTTGACCGTTATGAACGGATTGTCTCCCCTGGCGCTGGCATAATGTATCGCCTTGGCGAACATCTCCTTACCTGTACCGCTTTCTCCCGTGATGAGAACCGTCGAATTGCTCCTGGCTGTAATGAGAGCCTGTTTCTTTGCTTTCATTATCTTTTCCCCGGAGCCGATGATATCGTCTACGGTGTTCTTAATATTTCTTGTATTGAAATTATATACTAATTTCTGTGCTTCTTCAATATCTCTGAAGGATATTACCACACCATCTATTTCATCTCCCGATGAAAAAGGCTTGGCAGTCACTATAAAGTGCAGCTGTCTGCCGTCCACCTTGAATATTTCCTCGTTCTCCGTATATCCCCTGCCTGTCTCCAAAACCTTGATGGCAGGGCTTCCCGGCATCAGCTTACTGATATGGCTTCCCGCCAGATCGGCCTTTGTGGTGCCAAACAGCGCCGCAGCCCTGTTGTTGCAGTGCTTAACGTATCCCTTTTGATCCAGTGCAAAGATACCCTCATGGGCTGTCTCAAGTACTGTAGACATCTCATCTCTGGACACCTCCACGTTTTCCAGCATTTCCTGCTGATCGGCCTTTGCCGCCAGCAGATCTGCCATCTTTTCAACAAAAACCGTCATGCTTCCGCTCTTGTTGGAAAGTATCTTCTTCTGCTCCTCCGTGAATGCCACGAGACCTATTATGCCTATTATGTTGCCGTCGAGAACGATGGGAGTGCATATCTCAGCCAGCTCACCTATATCGGATTTACCTTTGACGTAGCTTCCGTAGCTCTTATCGTTCTGGGCGTCTGCAACATACTGTGTAACACCGGTTCTCAACACTCTGGCGTACAGAAAATTGCCCTCCAGGTCTCCGCCCTCCTCCTTCTTGCCGATCCTGGAGTAATATACGCCTGTTCCGCCTACAATATTGAGTTTGTTATCTACGATTTCGACTTCAACGCCGACAGCAATACTGATGGCTTCCGCCACCTGCTGAACGCTCTCTCTTATGCCGTTAAGGACAGACATTTTTTTCACCTTCATCAAATGCAACGGTTCAACTAAATACCTGTTACCATTTTATCATACTATCCGTATGATTTTAAAGACTTAATCTCATTTTTAATACACTTTATTGGCTTTATCGAGTAACTATCCGGCTGAATATGCCGTCTACAGAATACATTCCACTTCTACCGTATGTCAACAGTTATATGAACGAAAAACGAAATCCCCGGATTGTGTTGTACCACAGTCCGGGGATTTTTCTCTTTATATAGCGATAAGACACACTATTTTTTTCATCACTGTCCCACCTCTGCGCCGAGGTTTATCGTCGACTTTTCCAGCTCCAGAACTATGTTGTTTATCCTTGCCAGCTTCTCCGGCTCTATATCTCCTCCCACCATCAGCTTGGCATTGTACAGTATGTCTTCCAGCCTTCTGTGGATATCGGCGATGTTGTTTCTCGTATTGGCCAGAGTCTCCTCGTCGATGGCATCTGCCATGGCCTGCTCCATGTTTACGATTTCATCTTTTTCCAGGACGAATTCGGAGTTGGCGCGTACTACTATCGGCTCATATCCCAGCTCGTCCCTGACCGAAGCTGCAAATTCCTCCTTGGCATCCGCCTCGCCGTGAACCAGGAATATATGCTTCGGCTCCTTCTGAAAGCCCTTGAGCCATGCCATGAGGCCGTTTTTATCGGCATGCCCGGAAAAGCCCTGAAGATTATGTATCTTCGCCTTTACGCTTATCTTCTCTCCGAACAGAGTCACCTCCTTGGCTCCGTCGACTATCATCCTTCCCAGCGAGCCTTCTGCCTGATAGCCCACGAAGACTATGCTGTTTCTGGCATCCCAGAGATTGTGCTTCAGATGATGTCTTATCCTGCCGGCTTCACACATGCCGCTGGCAGATATGATAACCTTGGGCTCCTTGTTGGTGTTCAGCCACATTGACTCCTGACTCGATCTTGTGAACTTTAGATTTTTGAATTCCAGAGGATTGTCTCCTCTCGTTATATATTCCTTTGTCTCATCGTCGAATACCTGCGCATTCCTCTTGAAAACCTCTGTCGCCGATGTGGCCATCGGGCTGTCTATATAAACATTAAGGTCCTCAAAATCCTTTCTGTATTCGCTGTCGCTGTCTATAACCCTGTTGAGCTCGTATATCAGCTCCTGCGTTCTTCCCACTGCAAAGGCCGGGATTACTGTCGTTCCGCCTCTTGCCGCCGTCTCACGGATTATGTCCATCAGCTTCTTGACGTCCATGGCGTTTTCCGGATGTGTCCTGTTGCCGTATGTGGTCTCCATGATCACATAGTCTGCCTTCTTTATTATCGTAGGATTTCTCAATATCGGTCTGTTCATCACTCCCAGATCTCCTGAGAAAACTATTTTGGAAACGTTATCTCCTTCGGTTATCCAAAGCTCGGTTATCGCCGATCCCAGTATGTGCCCCGCATCATTGAAGCAAAGCTTCATCTCCTCGTTGAGCTCTATAAGCTGGTCGTAGAGTACCGGTTTTACAAACTTGAGAGAATCCATGGCATCGTTGAAGGTGTAGAGAGGCTCCACGAAGGCTCTCCCGTTTCTTTCGTTTTTCTTATTCTGCCACTGCGCCTCCTTCTCGTGGATGTATCCGCTGTCCTTCAGCATTATCTCCAGAAGGTCTGCGCAGGCATCGGTGCAGTATATGCTGCCCTTGAAGCCGCGCTTCACAAGAAGGGGTATCCTGCCGCAATGATCTATGTGCGGGTGGCTCAGTATCATGTAGTCCACCTCTGCCGGATCGAAGGGAAACTCCTCGTAGTTGAGAGCTTCCTGGGCCTTTCCGCCCTGGAACTGTCCGCAGTCGAGAAGAATCTTATGCTTTTCCGTTGTTATAAGATGACACGAGCCTGTAACTCCCGTGGACGCTCCGCAAAATTGTATTTTCATATCATTGCCTCCTCAATATCAATGTTCCTATAACATCCTCCCCTACTGACATTATACCCTCTGCTTCTGATGTTTTCCATAGATTTTACAAGAACAAAGCTCACTTCTCCTGATTCGATTCAGCAGCGGACTCTGTTGACGCTGCAGGCAGTTGGTATCTCAGTCGATACATCGAGGAGTCTCCAAATGGCTGTCATATGACCGGTATTTTGGAGGTTTTCTCTGTTACAACCTCTGCTCCTCAATGAAAAGTCTCCAAATGACCCATGTATACCGGCTGATTTTGTTACTTTTCTGATGTCCTCATGAAGCTGATAAAGGTAAAATCTCAAAACAGCCGCTGTGCGATGGCTGCTTTGGAGAGTATTATGGAGCAGAAGGCTAAATAATCTCCAAATGCATATCCTCGGTCTCCCATAGTTAAGGATATGGATGCAGGTTAATCAATTTTGCCGATAAAGCGGTAGTAAATCTCAATCTCCTGATCTCGCATCCCATCCGCACTTTTAGTGGCTTCGTGAATGACAATTTTTTCAATCAGGGTATTGAGAAGTTCAGTGGTCAGTTCCGTGGGATTGGCGTACTGCTTGATGAGAGCGACCCACTTTTCGGCATCCAGGGCAGTTTGCTGCTCTGCGGACAGCTCCGCTTGCAAGCGGCTGATCTTTTCCTCCAGCTCCAGCTGTTCTGCCTGGTACTTTTTCGTCAGCAGATTGAAGTTATATTCGGTGATGCGTCCGGCAGACCAGTCCTCGTACATTCGGACGAATTTTCCGTCCACTTCTGCCTTGCGCTTTTCCGCCCGTTTCAGCTCAGATTCCTGACGCTTGGCGGCGGTTATGCGTTCCCGGTCACCGTTTTTCAAAATCTGCTGCAAGAGTTTTTCTTCGCTCATCTGCGCCCGATGGGACCAATACTGGATTCTGGACAACACATAGACATAGAGCGTGTCATAGCGGATATAATGCGCCGAGCATTGTGTCCCCATCTGTCCGTACTGGCTGCAAGTGAAATGGCTGTACGGCGTTTTGTTCTGCCGGTTCGTGCCGAAGCGCATAGACCAGCCACAATCTGCACATTTTACAAGCCCGGCGAAAATCTGCGTTGTGGCATCCTTCTGCTGCCGTCTGCGGCTGGCGATCTGCTTTTGCACCTGCTCAAACACATCCCGGCTGATGATGGCCTCATGGGTATTTTCCACCCGAATCCATTCTTCTTTCGGCTTGCGCACCTTTTTCTTGTTTTTATAAGAGATGTTGGTCTGCTTATTGTGTACGCTGTTGCCGATATAGGTTTCATCTTGCAGGATACTTTTGACCTGAGCAATCGTCCAAGCATAGGATTTTTCTTCCGGCGCATTGGCATAGATATTGGCGAAAGTTCCATACCGCTGATAATTGAGCCAGCCCGCAGTCGGGACTTTTTCTGCAATCAGGGTCTTGGTGATCTTCGCTGCACCTGCTCCATGAAACGCAAGGTCAAAGATTTTCTCGATGATCCAGCGGGTTTCTTCGTCTATGGCCAAAGTGTTTTTGACTTCGGGATGGCGGATGTATCCCAGCGGCGCATAGGCAAAAGTGCGTTCTCCGGCAGCAAATTTGGCACGGAGCGCCGTTTTCACCTTGCGGCTGGTATCCTTTGCAAACCATTCGTTAAAAAGGTTCTTGAACGGCACAAAATCCGAAAGTCCTTTTTCGGTGTCCTCGTTTTCGGCCACAGCAATGTAGCGAATCTGTTTTTCCGGGAACACAAATTCCAGATAATAGTCCATCATCACGTGTTCACGGCCAAAGCGACTGAGATCTTTGGTAATGATGCAGTTGACCTTTCCGGCCTCCACATCATCCATCATCCGCTGAAAGCTGGGACGCTCGAAGTTTGTTCCACTCCATCCGTCATCGACATACTCGCCATACACCGAAAGGCCATGCTCCTTTGTGTACTGCTGCAAAATAGTTCGCTGGGTCTCAATGCTCACACTGTCGCCATAGTTTTCGTCATCACGGCTAAGACGCATATAGAGTGCGGTATTGTAAGGTTGTTTCACGGTAAAAATCCTCCTTCTAATCGAAACAACCCACGCTTACAATACGTCTGCTTTTATTATACCGTAAGCGTGGGTGTGGTTCAACGACATTTTGTTGTGGAATGGGTTTATCCAGCGTTGCGGGCGGCATACTGAATCACATTTTCAATCAGCTTGTCCATGGGTTTGCCTGCCTGGGAGAAATGCTCGGATACCCGAATCCTGGTATTGCCGCAGTAAAAATATTGAATGCCATCCGGCTCTGTGACATAGACCGAAGTGTTTTCCAGTGTCGGTTCGGGTTCATCCTCCCAGCTGCGCCATTCTTCCAGAGTTTCCAACGGCGGCTCAAAAACCGGTTCAAAGCAGGCTTCAATGTCGATATAACCATAGTCGGGTTCGCTCATAAAATCTTTGTGTTTTCTCATGCAGTTTCCTCCATCAATTAAAGTTCTATATCCTGCGGCTTACGGTGGACAGGCTGATCGTGCCGCCTTATTTGCCGGGTCCGGGTCAAAATAGCATCAAGAAAAGCCCGCACCTTTTCGGGTGCGAGCTTGACAG
>CAUDEQ010000044.1 GCA_958448635.1 uncultured Bacillota bacterium
CCTCCAGAAATTCGTTTTCTTCCTTCAAGCGGCGAATTTCTTTATCCTGCTCCTTTACCCGCTTACGCAGCATAGCAATCTCTTCTGACAGGCTCATTGCACTAGCAGGGGTATGGGAGCCTTCCCCGATATCTAACTTACCGGCCCTTACAGCTTTCAGCCAAGTATGGATAGTTCCTTCAGGGATTCCTAATTCTTTAGCAGCCTTAGCGCCACCGATTTCTTTGGCAAGTTTTACTGCTTGTACTTTGTATTCATGGTCATATTTACGTGCCACTTTGAATACCTCCTTATTCTCTTGGTTTTATTATGGAATCCTTGAGAATAAGCTGTCAACTTTTTTTATACCACACCAAAATGTATGAGAAAACAAGAAGGATCAATGACATGCTTTACGAAAAAATGGAGAAAGAGTATAACGCATTTCTTGAAGAACTCGAAAAGAGTTTCGGGATCTGGATTATATTTGTTGTTCTTCATATGGACGTCCAAGATGTATGAGTTATCACTTTCAACATTACAAAGCACTTTTAAAAAGGTGTGGCTTGCCTGATATCAGGTGGCATGATTTAAGAAGTACATTTTGCACTTTGCTCCTGAAGAATGATTATAGCCCAAAGGCAGTTTCAAAAATCATGGGACATGCAAAGGAAATAATCACATTAGATGTGTATGCTGATAATGCACAGATGATTGCAGATGGGGTGGCAGAACTGCAGCCATTTATAGATGATGTGCTGCCGGATGAAAAACCGTTATATAATGAAGTAACGGATGTATCTGTAGATGTGGCGTTTTATTTTGAATACGATGATGAAACAATAAATAACGATACAGAATCAGTAATAAAAATGAGAGAATATGATTTTGAAGGTAGGGAAGAGAGAATTGCTGGCTGATAATAATCATAACGGCTTACAAAATACTCCGGTAGATTCTATGTGAATAACATGGTGAGAGAGGCTGAAAAGCCTCTTTTTTCAATGCTTTTCACTAAATCAGCGTATTTTTATGCACAGACAGGGAAATGATGCAGAACATCTGTTTACGAATACATGACTTCTATGGTATAATTATGGGGCAAAAACTGCTGGTTGATAGTAGTCATAGTGCTTTGTATAATATAGTGGAAATCGCTTGCTGCAAGGCGATTTTTAAATGATGAAAGAGGAGAAAAAAGGGGTATGCCGGAATTCAAGATAGTATCCGATTACAAACTCATGGGCGACCAGCCGCAGGCGGTGGACAAGATCGCAGACGGCATTTTGCAAGGGAAGCGGGCTCAGACGCTGATGGGCGTCACAGGCTCCGGCAAGACCTTCACCATGGCCAATATTATAGAGAGAGTGCAAAAGCCCACGCTGGTCATCAGTCACAACAAGACGCTTGCTGCACAGCTTCACGGCGAATTCAAGGAGTTCTTCCCTGAGAATGCAGTGGAGTATTTTGTGTCCTATTACGACTATTATCAGCCGGAGGCTTATGTGGCATCTACGGATACTTATATAGAAAAGGATTCAGATATCAACGATGAGATAGAAAAGCTCAGGCACTCGGCGACGGCGGCGCTTTCCGAAAGAAGAGACGTGATAATCGTCGCCAGCGTATCATGCATATACGGTCTGGGAAGCCCGATAGATTACGAAAATCAGGTGATTTCCCTTCGTCCCGGCATGGAAAGGGAGAGGCAGGAAATACTGAGAAAGCTGGTGGACATCCAGTACACCAGAAACGATATGGTTCTGGAAAGAGGCAATTTCAGGGTCAGGGGAGATACTCTCGACATATATCCGGCAGGTGCGGAAAATGCAGTGCGTATAGAGCTGTTCGGTGATGAGATAGAACGCATAAAGGAGATCAATCCCGTAACAGGTGAGATCGTGGGGCTCAGAAATCACGTTGCCATATATCCGGCATCTCACTACGTCACCAGCAAGGAAAACATTGAGAGAGCCACCGAGACCATAAACGAGGAGCTTATAGAGAGGATTAAATGGTTTCAGGACAGAGGCAAGCTGATAGAGGCTCAGCGCATAGAGCAGAGAACGAGATACGATATCGAAATGCTTCGTGAGATAGGAACATGCAAGGGAATAGAAAATTATTCACGCCATATTACGGGGCTTGAACCCGGCAGCAGGCCGTACACTTTGATAGACTACATACCGGATGATTTTCTCATAATAATAGATGAGTCCCATGTGATGCTGCCGCAGCTGAGGGCCATGTATGCAGGAGACCGCTCAAGGAAGCAGTCGCTGGTGGATTACGGCTTCAGACTGCCGTCGGCGCTGGACAACAGGCCGCTGAAATTCGAGGAATTCAACGAGCTGGTGAATCAGATAGTATACGTCAGCGCAACGCCGGCGCCTTATGAGAGAGAGCAAAGCGGCGGCATTTCCGCTGAGCAGATAATCAGACCGACAGGGCTTCTTGATCCGGAGATAGAGCTTCACGAGACGGAGGGGCAGATAGACCATCTCATAGGTGAGATAAACAAGGTAACACAGCGCAGCGAAAGAGTTCTGGTGACGACGCTGACAAAGAAAATGGCGGAGAGCCTGACGGATTACCTGAAAAACGTGGGCATAAAGGTCAGATATCTCCATTCCGAGATAGATACGCTGGAGAGAATGGAAATCCTCAGAGATCTGAGACTGGGCGTTTTTGATGTGCTGGTGGGAATTAATCTGCTGAGAGAAGGTCTGGACATACCTGAGGTGGCGCTGGTGGCCATAATGGATGCAGACAAGGAAGGCTTCCTCAGGACGGAGACATCGCTGATACAGACCATCGGCAGAGCCGCCAGAAACGTGGACAGCAAGGTCATAATGTACTGCGACGGAATCAGCCCTGCCATGAAGGCAGCCATGGACGAGACCGGCAGAAGGCGCAGGATACAGGATGAGTACAACAAGGCCAACGGCATCACGCCGCAGAGCGTGAAAAAGTCCGTGCGAAGCGTGATCGAAGCCACCAGAGTGGCAGAGGATCCTGCGGATTACGAGGGAAAACGCCCATTGGAGATGACCAAGAAGGAGCTTACGGATTACGTGAAGAAGCTGGAAAAGGAGATGAAGCAGGCGGCGGCGGACCTTCAGTTCGAGCGTGCTGCCCAGCTGCGTGATATAATATTCGAGTACAAGGCAAAGATATAGAAAGGGCCCATGGAAGACAGGGCAGATATATAAGCCGGCAGGAGCCATGCAAAGCGCACGCCGGAGGCGGCCCGGGCTTTTGCAATAAATCATTGGAGGAAATAATGGCAAAGGATATAGTTATAAAAGGGGCAAAGGAGAACAATCTCAAGAGCATCGACGTTACGATACCCAGAGATAAGATGGTGGTGCTGACGGGACTTTCCGGATCGGGGAAGTCGTCGCTGGCCTTTGATACCATCTATGCCGAGGGGCAGAGAAAATACATGGAGAGCCTTTCCTCATATGCGAGACAGTTTCTGGGGCAGATGGAAAAGCCCAATGTGGATTATATAGAGGGGCTTTCACCTGCCATTTCCATAGATCAGAAGACCACCAACAAGAATCCGCGTTCGACGGTGGGAACGGTGACGGAGATATACGACTACCTGAGGCTGATGTACGCCAGGATCGGTATACCTCACTGTCCCGTATGCGGCAGAGAAATAACAAGCCAGTCCATAGACCAGATCGTGGAAATGCTGATGGACGAGGGAGAAGGCGCGAAGCTGACGGTGCTGGCTCCTGTCATCAGGCAGAGAAAGGGGCAGCATGAAAAGGTGCTGGAAAGGATCCGCAAGGAGGGCTTCACCAGAGTGAGGGTCGACGGCGAGATGAAGCTGCTTGAGGAGGATGAAATCAAGCTGGAGAAGACCTTCAAGCACACAATAGAGATCGTGGTGGACAGGATAAAGGTAAAGGACGGAGTCAGAAGCAGGCTCAGCGAAGCATGCGAGCTGGCCATAGCCCACGGCGAGGGTCTGGTGCAGGTGATAATTGACAGAGGCGGGCTGCAGTCATCGGCAGATATGTCGGAGGAGGAGCAGGTGACGGAAAAGACCTTCAGCACCAGCCTGGCATGCCCTGAACACGGGGTGAGCATAGTGGAGCTGGAGCCCAGGATGTTTTCCTTCAACAATCCCATGGGCGCATGTCCCGAGTGCAACGGTCTTGGGTTCATACAGAGCATAGATCCGGAGCTTCTGATACCGGATCAGAGCCTCAGCATAGTGGATAAGGCGCTGGGGAATATCTTCGCCACCATGGAGCATACCAGCTTCTACTGGCAGGTGATAAAGGCTCTGGCGGATGCCTACGATGCAGACCTGACAGTGCCTTACAGGGAGCTTCCCGAGGAGTTCAAGAAGGTGCTGCTGTACGGCAGCGGAGATAAGAAGCTGGTGTACGACTATACCAGCAGGAGCGGCATGGTGCAGCACAGAAGCCATACCTTCGAGGGACTGATAAACAACCTTCAGAGGAGATACAGGGAGACGGGCTCCGAATGGATAAAGGAGAAGATGGAAAAATATATGAGCGTCAACACATGTCACGCATGTCACGGCAACAAGCTGAAGCCTGAGCTGCTGGCTGTTACTGTAGGCGGAAAGAACATTATGGAATTCTGCGACATGTCGGTGGCTGAAGCCATAGAATTCGTGGACGCTCTTGATATATCGGAGACGCACAGAAAGATTGCAGAGGAAATACTCAAGGAGATAAGGGGAAGGCTGACGTTTCTGGCAGATGTGGGACTTGACTACCTGACGCTTTCCAGAGCATCGGCGACGCTCTCCGGAGGAGAATCCCAGAGGATAAGACTTGCGACGCAGATAGGTTCTGGGCTTGTGGGAGTGCTTTATATCCTTGACGAGCCCAGCATAGGTCTTCATCAGAAGGATAATGAAAAGCTGTTGGATGCCCTGCGCCATCTGACGGATATAGGAAATACGCTGATAATCGTGGAGCATGATGAGGATACCATGTATGCGGCGGATCACATAGTGGACATCGGGCCTGCAGCGGGGATACACGGCGGCGAGCTGGTGGCTCAGGGAACGGTGGAGGACATAATAGCATGTCCGGAGTCCATCACAGGTCAGTATCTCAGCGGAAAGAAAAAGATAGAGGTGCCTAAAACCCGCCGAAAGGGAAACGGCAGGCATATAGAGATAAAAGGCGCTGCAGAAAACAATCTGAAGAGCATAGATGTGAAGATACCTCTCGGTGAAATAGTCTGCATAACAGGCGTTTCAGGCTCGGGAAAGAGCAGCCTCGTCAACGAGATCCTGTACAAGGCGGTAGCTGCGGAGATGTACGGCAGCAAGGAAAAGCCGGGCAAATATAAGAAAATAAAGGGGCTTGAACATATCGACAAGATAATAGACATTAATCAGGCTCCCATAGGAAGGACTCCACGCTCGAATCCTGCGACGTACACCGGCGTTTTCACTCACATTCGCGATCTCTTCGCCCAGCTTCCGGAGGCTAAGATGAGAGGATTCGGCAAGGGGCGTTTCAGCTTCAATGTAAAGGGCGGCAGATGTGAGGCATGCAACGGAGACGGTATAATAAAGATAGAAATGCATTTCCTGCCGGACGTATATGTTCCGTGCGAGGTGTGCAAGGGCAGGAGATACAACAGAGAAACTCTTGAAGTCAAGTACAAGGGCAAGAGTATCTTTGACGTGCTGGATATGAATGTGACGGAGGCTCTGGAGTTCTTCGGCAACATACCGAGCATAGCAAGGCAGCTGACGACGCTGGAAGAGGTGGGCCTGGGATATATCAAGCTGGGACAGCCAAGCACGCAGCTTTCAGGAGGAGAAGCCCAGAGGATAAAGCTGGCCAGCGAGCTTTCCAAGAAAAGCACAGGCAGGACCCTTTACATCCTCGACGAGCCGACGACGGGACTGCACTTTGCGGACGTGGACAAGCTGATATCGGTGCTGGACAAGCTGGTGGATTCGGGCAATACGGTGGTGGTGATCGAGCATAATCTCGATGTCATCAAGAGGGCAGATCATATCATAGATCTCGGACCTGACGGAGGCTTCCGCGGAGGCACTGTGATAGCAGAGGGCACGCCGGAGAAGGTTGCGGAAGCAGAAGGCTCATATACGGGACAGTTTTTGAAGAGAATATTGAATAAGGATAGGATGGTGTGAGGTGAAAGAGAAACGGACAGCCTTCCTGCTGATGTGCCTGCTGGTATGTCTGTGGGGGCTTGACTACATATTTGCCAAGGCGGCGCTGGGCATCATGAAGCCCATGTGCCTGCTTTTCCTCAAATATCTGGTGGGATTCATACTGGTAAGTATAGTGAAATTCAGTCAGGACAGAAAATCTCTTGTACGGAAGAAGGATATCCCTTTTTTGATACTCTGCTCCATAACGGGCGAGATACTGTACTTTTCGTGCGAGTATACTGCGATGGATTACATACCGGTATCGCTCATAACCATAATACTGGCTTTCGTTCCGGCGGTATCCATAATAGCGGAGCGTCTGATATACAAGAGACGGTTCAACTGGAAAATCGCCATGGGCATAATGCTCTGCATAATAGGCGTGGCGGTGGTGATAGGAGCTGATATGGGCTCGCTGTTCCAGGGCAGGGCGATAGGATATCTGCTGGCCTTTGGCGCCGTGATATCATGGAACGCATATAATTTCATAACGGCCAAGGTGAGCGCCAACTATTCAGGAGCAACGATGACATTTTATCAGCTGCTCTGCACCTTATTGATTCTCTGTCCTTATGCACTGCATGAAATGCCGCCGATAGAGGATTTCAACATCAGGATAACCGGCGGCATAATATATCTGGGACTCGGAAGCGCCGGAATCGGTTATCTTATACTGGTGAGAGGGCTTAAGGTGCTTGGGCCTACAATATCCGCCATGTTTTCCAACTTCCTGCCGGTTACGGCGACGTTTTTCGGATGGGTATTCCTGGGCGAGTCCATAGGTCCTGCGCAGATAATAGGCGGTATAATAGTCATAGCATCATCATGCATCGTGATCGTGGAAAAAGGCAGGCTGGATGATAAGCTTGACGTTGGCAAGGAAAACGGTGGTGCAGAGGAGACGGAACGTATAAAATCGTAGAATGCATTATGTGCCAATGATATGGCAGGGAGGCGGCATGTACAAGAAGTTTATCGATAAAAACTACAGCGATCTGTTGGAAATATTGAATTGCCTTAAGGTAGGAGTGTATATCACCGACGGAAAGGGGAATACATTGTTTCTGAATGATGAGTCTTGTAAAACAGGTGGATTAACCAGGGGCGAAACCATAGGTAAAAATATGCGGGAGCTGGAGGAGATGGGGTATGTTGAGGAATCAGTTTCTTTAAAGGTATTGGAAAGTAATAAAGAAGAATCCTTAATACAGAACCTTGGTGACGGAGATAAGGTGTTCGTTACTGGGGTGCCCCTTTATCATGATGGAGATGTAGATGTCGTTATATGTACAGAGAGGAATATCACTGAAACTCTGACGCTGAAGGAGCTGCTCAAGGAAAAAGACAAGGAAAGTGCAAAGATAAGAGAAGAAATAGAGTATTTGAAAACTCGCAATATAACAATGTGGGGAAATATGATAGCAGAAGATGAGGAGACTAAGGAGCTGGCGAAGAAGGCGGCTAGAGTTGCGAAGCTTGACACGACAGTTCTGCTGACAGGAGAATCGGGAACAGGTAAGGAGGTTTTCGCTAATTTCATATATCAGAACAGCGGCAGAGTGGGAAAGCCGTTTATCAAGGTTAATTGTGCTGCCATACCGGAGAATCTGGTGGAGTCCGAGCTGTTCGGATATGAAGGTGGAGCCTTTACAGGTGCGGACAGAAAAGGCAAGATGGGCTTTTTTGAAATGGCAAACCATGGAACTCTTTTTCTCGATGAAGTGGCTGAGATCCCCATACACCTGCAGTCAAAGCTGCTGAGAGCAATTCAGGAGAGGGAGATCATACATGTGGGTGGTGACAGGACCATACCGGTGGATATAAGGCTCATAGCAGCGACAAACCGCGACCTCAAGTCTGCGGTGGAAAACGGCACTTTCAGGGGAGATCTTTATTACAGGCTTAATGTAATGCCCATAGAGTTGACTCCTCTCAAAGGGAGAAAAAAGGATATAAAGGCGTTGGCTGTGTATTTTGTCGATACCTTCAACAAGGATTATAAGCTTAGCAAGACCATATCCGATGAAGCCATAGAAGTGCTTCAGCAATACAGCTGGCCTGGAAATATAAGGGAGCTGGAGAATATAATGGAGAGGATAATGATAAGCTTCGATGGACAGGTGATAACAAAGGGGCAGGTAGAGCAGGTGACAGGAATGTCTGTGGAGCCAGATATGGTTATAGATTCCTTTGAGGGAAAGAGCATGACGGAGCTTCTGGAGGACTATGAGAGGCTTATCCTGGAGGAAATGATGTCAAAATATAAGAGAGCCAGTGAAGTGGGAAGAAAACTAAAAATGAATAAATCTACATTGTCAAGAAGACTAAGCAAATATGGGATTGAATAAGCGTGTTTCAAATATGAAACCAAGAATTTCAGTTATGAAACTAATTAAAGGACATAAACGTTGATAAGAGCGACAAGTGGTATATTTGTTTTAAAAATGAAACAAATATACCGCTTTTAATTAAAAAAAAGTGTGTATTTACAGAAAATTATATAAAAATCGATGAGCGTTTAATTGTATCATAACGGTATATTAAGGCGAAAACGTTGGAATTTCAACACCTGAAAAAAGCAACTTTTATGTTGGCACAGACATTGCGATATATTATGTCATCGCGATAAAACTGTTTAATTCATTAAAGAAAAGGAGGCTTAAAATATGAAGGTGTTGATTGTAGGCGCCGGCGGACAGGGCGGCGCATGTGCATCGATTCTGGCAAGACAGGACATGATCGAAGAAATAAGGATCGTGGATCTGAAGGAGGAAACAGCCAAGGCGGTTGCCGACAAGATCGGAAGCAGCAAGGTTAAGACAGGGGCCGTGAATGCCACGGATCCAGATGATGTGGCGAAGGCCGCTGAAGGAGTGGACGTAGTTGTGGATATGGTTATGCCTTGGATGGTTACCTATGTTATGAAGGGCGCTCTGAAGGCAAAGGCAAACTATATAAATACTGCATTCGATGATCCTTACTGGGATGAGTTTCTGGAAGGAAGACCTATCGAAGAATTGACTTTATATAAGGAGTTCGAAGAAGCAGGTCTTACGGCATTGTTCGGATGCGGATTTGCTCCGGGTATGACCAACGTGCTGGCAAGGAAATTTGCCAACAAGCTGGATACCGTAGACAGCATCAAGATGAGAATAGGTAAGGCAAACCTTGTTCCGGGTGAAGGTCCTTATGACTGGGTGCTTCGTCCTTGGAATCCGGGCTGGTCGCCAAAGCAGGCTCTGGTGGACTGCGCTTCTCCTACATATGCGCTGGAAAACGGTGAATACGTTAAGTATCCTCCGTTCGGCGGAATCGAAATGTGTGATTTCCCTGAACCTGTTGGAACTTTGCCTGTAACTCATCATTCACATGAGGAAATCTACAGCATGCCTGCTACATTCAAGGGTGTAAAGGATCTGGACTTCAAATATTACATGATGTATCAGCCTGCGATATTCTATGCTTCAGGCCTGTGCTCTCAGGAAAAAGTGAAGGTGGGAGATGCTGAGGTTGCTCCTATAGATGTGATTGCCGCTATGGTTCCTCCTCCACAGAACAATATCTTCGGAGCTACTGATGAAGAATTGGCTGAAGCTGACAAGAGGGCATTCATTGAGCTCATCGTTCAGGTGAGTGGAACCAAGGACGGCAAAAAGATTACATACAAGGCAAACTGTCCTAAGATGAACGCACCGGGACCTGAGCTGAAGAAGCTGTACGGTACGGCTCTGGTATACGTGGCACTTCCGCTGGCCATCGGAACGATGATACTGGGAGATACAGATCTCAAGAAAGGTATTGTGTTCTCAGATGAACTGGATCCTGATGATTTCTTGAAGAGAATGATGGACACAGGATATCCTTACAAGTGGAACGAAAGCGTTATTGAAGGATAAGAGTATTTTGCAAAAATTCAATGTACCATAGCAGTGATGGTCGTTTTTGTACAATTAAAAATGGAAGGTTAAATCGGGTGGCAATATGGTAAAACGATTACAAAGCGATAATATGAAAAATAAATTTAATCACACTGACATAGTACGTAATAGAGAAGATGCAATAAATGAAAAAGTTAAGCTTTTGCATGGCAGCATTTTCGGAAAACCTCTAATAAAATTTGATATAAATTCTATGCGCGATGTATGGGTTCCATATTGCTATTTGGTTTACCATTTTGAACTAAGCGGAAATACTCGTGTTAAAACAAAAAAAAGCCTACGTGATGGGAAAGTCGCCATTGTCTTCGATTTAAATGAAGAACACCCGATGCAATATGACATATATGAAAACGGTGATCTTGATTTTGTGCATAAAAAAGCATGTGAGGATAGAGAGATGATTCATACAGCAATGAGCAGTTCCGATACCATGGAAAGGGCAGAACAACATATTCAAATGAGGATAATGAAAAGATTTTATGGTAAAAAGGGCAATCTCACATTGCTGAGCATGCAGAGGTTTTATAGACCGGCGGTGGAATTGGAAGTGATTTATAAGAGAGGAAGTATCAATAAACGATATGCATATCTTGATGAATTTGGCATTCAAAGTGAGCACATATTAGGACTTAAATATCGCGTAGAGCATAAATCCTGATTAGAATAAAATGGAGGAATAAGAGATGATCAATTTTGCAAATATGTGGTCAGGAATGGATTGGGGAGTAATTATTTTATATTTTATCTTTATCATTGCAGTTGGTCTTACTATGCGAAGAAGAGCCAGCAAAAATATGAAAAGTTATTTCGTAGCAGCCAGACGTCTTACTATACCTGTGCTTATCGGTGTAGGTTCTGCAAGCTGGATAGATTCATGGTCTATAGTGGGTTTGGCAGAATGCGGAACGACAATGGGTATATGTATTTTGTTCATATATGTAATTCCTAACACGATCCTCAGATTGCCTCTGGCTTTATGGATAGGGCCTTTGGTACGTGATAAAATGCCGGATTGGGTAATAACCATGCCGGATCTGATGGAATACATGTATAGTAAAAACACTAAGCTGGTTATGGCATTGGGAATGCTGTGCACATTGCTTTATGAATCAGCACTGCTTACAGCAGGCGGTCAAGTAATCGCATATGTTACCGGAATAAACATGTGGGTTGCATTTGCAATATTGGGAATAATAATAGTTATTTATACTTCTTTATCAGGAATGTTTGGTCTTGCGGTTACCGATATGGTTCAGTTTGTGATAATGTCTGTTGCTGCAGGTGTACTGTGCTTTGGAATGTATATGCATTTCGATGGATTTGCAACGATATTCCAGCAAGCTAATGATATCAATCCTAACCTTACATCCCCATCCGGAGGATTAAATGTTATGGAAATACTGTCATGGGCCATAGGTGCGGTTGCCATGTATGCAAATTCCCAGTCATATCAGAGATTCGGATCTTCCAAATCCGGTGGTGACATAAAGGTTGCATATTCATGTATAATGTTATTCAGTATTGTATTCAGTACTGTAATGGTTCTGGCAGGAATGGCAGCGCTTGTTCAGTATCCTGAAATAGCAGCTGAATCTCCTTCACAGGCATTCTGGGCGATAGTATTTGAGACACTTCCGATAGGACTGAGAGGGCTGTTTGTTGCAGCATTGCTTTCGGCAGTAATGTCTACTGTAAGTGCAGATTATCTGATAGGAGGCGCAGTTATTGTACATGATATCTACAGAGGTTTCATCAATAAGAATCTTACGGACAAAGGTGAAGTTATTGCAACTAAATCAGTAATTGCAGTAATTGGCATACTTGTCATTTTCGCTACATATTTCTGGGCAGACGGAATCTCAAAGGCATATTATTATATAGGTGGCTTCCAGGTGGCTGCGTTCTTTGTTCCACTTATGTTTGGCTTGTTCTATAAAAAGAAGACTGCCGCTGCAGGGTTCTGGAGTCTGCTTCTGTCGATTGTTATGTACATGGTATGGCAGTTTGCGCTTAAGATGCCGGCAGGTATACCTACTAACCTTGCATGCATAATCTTCAGTATCGTAGTTTATATAGTTATTGCTAAGCTTACTTATAAAGAAAATAAGCAGATAGAAGCATAAGGAGGGCAATGATGGAAAAAGATAGAGATGCGATAAAGAAAACTCTTGCATATTTTTGGAGTATAGTGACAATATTGGCGTGTGTGATTGTAGGTGCAGGCGTGATTTTCCATTGGGACAATATACTGCCGCTGTTCTTATCTGCAACGGCAATAATATTTGGGCCTGTATGTGGGATAATGTATCTTGTGGAAATCAAGAAAGGCGTTCTTGCCATGGATGATGATATTGAATAAGAGAGGTCTTAGATGAATAGGAAAGCTTTTAGATGCAAAAATATTTATACTGCCGTAACCGAAACACTTATAGATGGCTTTGTAATCATCGAAGGCAATATGATTATATTTGTGGGAAATGAAGCTGCGGGAAGAAAATATATCGATAACCATACTGAAATCATCGATGTTTCTGATAATTTCCTCATGCCGGGATTCAATGATTTTCATGTGCATCTTGTAAGTGCAGGGCTTCTGGAGCGTGACGGTGTGTTAAGATACACTAGATCGGAAGAGGAAGCTGCGGAATATCTATATAAGTTGCATGGTAATAATAAGAATAAAAAGTTTATCATGGGAGGGGCATGGGATCCCCTCCTGTGGCCAAACCATAGAAACCCAACGAAAGAAAGCCTTGACAAGTTTTTTCCTAACACACCTGCATTCCTGATAAATAAGGAAGGGCATGGTGCATGGGTGAACAGTGCAACACTTAAAATGTTCGGAATAGATAGTAATACAAAAGACCCTGTAAATGGTGCATATGGAAGATTTGGAAACGGAGAGCCGGATGGATACCTTCATGAGATGGCAGCAATGAACGTTCAAAGTAAAATTTTTGAATCCATAAGCGATGATGAACTGGCTGAATATAGCAAGGTATTTATTGATTCAGCAAATAGAAATGGAATAACATCACTAGGTGATGTGGCAGGAGTTGGACCGCTGAAAGGGGAAATATATAAGATCCTCGAAGATAAAGGCGAGCTTACTGCCAGAATTGTTTTCTATCCGATGTTCGATGAAGGCGTTGAAAGTGTTTTGGAAAAGAAGAAAAAATATAGTAGTGCAAGACTTAAGTGTGGTGGCGTTAAAGCATTTATAGACGGTACCCCTCAGGGTTATTCAGGATATATGCTGGAAGGGTATTCAGATTGTCCTGAGGAAAAAGGTAATCCAATGATAGAACCCGATAAATTCATACAGCAAGTGTGTGATTTTCATAAAGCAGGTATACAGACAAGGGTTCATGCATGTGGAGATGCCGGGGCGAAATTGTGCCTGGATGCAGTAGAACAGGCGTATATAGCTCATGGTAGAACTGATTTGAGGCATTGTATTGAGCATCTTGAAGCAATGGATCCTGCCGATATTCCCCGTTTTGGAAGTTTGGACGTGGTGGCATCCGTACAGCCGGAGCATATGCCGAAATACGAATTTGATAAACATCCATTTCATAAAGTTTTGGGAGAAAAAAGGATGAATTATTCATGGCCCTTTGAATCAATAAACAAAACCGGGGGCGTTTTGGCATTCGGCACGGACTGTCCTGTAGTAGACATTTCTCCATTCAGAGGCGTTTTCAGGGCGGTCACGCGTCTCACGAATGATGGACAGCCTGAAGGCGGTTGGAATCCTAAGGAAAAGATGAGCATACATGAAGCATTGAGAGCTTACACATGGGGCGGAGCATATGCAGCATCAAGAGATCATGAGTTGGGAACCATAGGTGTAGGAAAGCTGGCGGATTTGATAGTAACAGAGCATAATCTGTTTGAGTGTGCTACGGACAGGCAAGCTATGTTTGATATGAAAGTTTTGATGACTGTAATGGACGGAGAAATAGTATATAATGCATAAGGCTTTGTGAGAAAGACAAAGAGAAAGAAGGGCAATCAGAGATATACTTTGATTGCTTTTCTTATTATTAAATTAAAAGTATTGTTACATTATCAGTTGTCTTTTGCAGAAAAAGCATTTATTTTCATGGAAAAAATGTTATAATTATAACATTTAGAGGCAAAAGCAAGGCGGAGGAATCAATATATGATAGATAAGCAGAATTTGACGATGCTCACTGATTTTTATGAGCTTACGATGGCCAACGGCTATCACAGTTCGAAGATAGCTGATAATGTGGCATATTTCGATATGTTCTTCAGGAAGATACCTGATGGCGGCGGATATGCGATATTTGCAGGCCTTCAGCAGGTGATAGAATATCTTCAGGGATTGAAGTTCACCGAAGAGGATATAGAGTTTTTGAGAAAAAAGGGGATTTTTACTGAGGACTTTCTGGAGTATCTGCTGGATTTTAAATTCGAATGTGATATGTGGTCCGTACCTGAGGGAAGCATCATATTTCCGGGAGAACCGCTGATCACCATAAGAGGGCCTGTTATGCAGGCGCAGTTCGTTGAGACGATGATTCTGCTTTTGGTCAATCATCAGAGCCTCATTGCCACCAAGGCCAGCCGTATAGTCAGATCGGCTGCAGGAAGACCTGTAATGGAATTCGGAACCAGACGTGCCCACGGTACGGCGGCAGCTATATACGGTGCACGCGCCGCATATATAGGCGGCTGTGCAGGAACAGCATGCACAGTATCGGATCGTGATTTCGGTATACCTGCGCTGGGAACCATGGCGCACAGTTGGGTACAGATGTATGACGACGAGTATGAGGCCTTCAAAAAATATGCTGAAATATATCCTTCCAATTGCGTTCTTCTCGTGGATACATACGATGTGCTGAAGTCCGGAGTTCCTACTGCTATTAAGGTTTTTAAGGAAATGAAGCCTGAAAAGATGGGAATACGTATCGACAGCGGAGATATGACATACCTTACGAAGAAGGCCAGAAAGATGTTGGACGATGCGGGTCTTCAGGATTGCTCGATAGTCGTGTCCAATTCCATGGATGAGTACATCATCAGGGATGTCATCCAGGAAGGAGCATGTATAGATTCCTTCGGAGTAGGCGAGAGGCTTATTACAGCCAGCTCCAAGCCTGTGTTCGGCGGCGTCTACAAGCTGTCTGCTCTTGAGAAAGACGGCAGGATGATACCAAAGATAAAAGTTAGTGAAAATATAGAGAAGATAACCAATCCGGGCTTTAAGTCGTTGTACAGGCTTTACGATAAGGACACTGACAGAGCACTGGCAGATGTGATAACCTTGTATGATGAAACAATACCTGAGGACAGCGAATACGAAATATTCGATCCAAGCGCCGTGTGGAAGAGAAAGAAGATCAGCAATTTCTATGCAAGGGATCTTCGCATTCAGGTATTCGAAAAGGGTAAGTGCGTCTATGACAATCCTTCAATAGATGATATCAAGGAGTACTGCAGTAAGGAGCTTGACTCCATGTGGGATGAAATAAAGCGCTTCGAAAATCCGCAGACGTATTACGTGGATCTTTCATATAATCTGTGGAAGCTGAAGAACGATATGCTTTCGGAAGCGAGAAAATAGCCGAGGCAGACTCATATAACTATCCGGATGAATTGGTAAAGCAGCTTCAGTCCGTAAAATACGATGATGCATCCGCATACTATATTGATAATCCGTAAAACATGCGAGCTGATGCGGCTGCTGAAAATGCTTATAAAAGATGTGACGCCTATGAACCAGCAGCACGAGGCTGCAGCTACACCGCTGATGAATTTAAGACCCTCTGCGGCAGGAAGCGTTGCTCTGAATGCGCCAAGCATCATGGTTCCGTCAATTATGGCCTGAGGGTTGAACCATGTCACAACACATGCGGTGGATATGACTTTTAATATGGGGATGTTTACATCTTTGCCGCTGTCCAGGCTTTCCTCACGGGAGCGGAGCAGCGATATGCCTATCCAGATGACGACGATACTGCCTGCCAGAAGCACCATCATTTCTATCCATTGAGCCCTGCTCATCAATGCTCCTATACCGAAAAAGCATGCCAGAGCCAGAGTTATATCGAAGAACATGATGATAAATGCGGTGGCATAGGCACGGCGTCTTGTCTGCGTGAGAGCGGTATTTATGACAAAAAGATTCTGAAGTCCGATGGGAGCCACATAGGCAAGCCCCATCAAAAATCCCTGAAAGAAATTCATAACTGCTCCTTTTAAAGTAAACGGTAAATAGTCCGTGTCCTTAGTGACATTGAATTAGTTTACCATTCTA
>CAUDEQ010000045.1 GCA_958448635.1 uncultured Bacillota bacterium
ATACGGCCTTTTTCTTTTTTACGAATCTGGTCTCACATCATTGACTAATGTACAGAGTAAATGTGAAGCATACCCGTCAGCTGCCGCCTTTACATAAATCAATGCATAAGATGCGCACCTTCTATTCTATTATGCCCCTGCTATGCTTATGCGCCTGTTATGCTTATGCGCCTGCTATGCTCCTGCGCCTTTATGCCCCTGCACTTAATATTAAAAAAATCCAAGATATCCATTGACCATCGAGAAATGGAATTGTATAATTGTATACAGAAATACAATCCTATATATACAAGGAGGCAATACAAATGGGAAAAACATTAGCTTATAAGATTTTGGAAAATCATCTTGTTGAGGGAAATCTTTCTCCGGGAGAAGAGATAACCATCAAAATAGATCAGACGCTTACTCAGGATTCCACGGGAACCATGGTATACCTGCAGCTGGAGGCCATGGAGGTGGACAAGGTAAAGACTGAGCTTTCCGTGGCATACATAGACCACAATACTCTGCAGACAGGCTTTGAGAATGCAGACGACCATGAATTCATAAAGAGCGTGGCAAAGAGACACGGCGTGCTTTTCAGTAAGCCGGGCAACGGAATATGCCACCAGCTCCACCTTGAGAATTACGGTAAGCCGGGTAAGACTCTGCTGGGCTCAGACAGCCATACGCCTACAGGAGGCGGACTGGGAATGATTGCCATCGGCGCCGGTGGTCTTGATGTTGCCGTAGCCATGGCAAAGGGCGTTTACAGTCTGACTGCTCCTAAGGTTGTAAAGGTACAGCTCAACGGTAGCCTCAGACCATGGGTATCCGCCAAGGATGTTATCCTCTATGTGCTGCAGCAGCTGACTGTAAAGGGCGGCGTAGGCAAGATCATAGAGTACACCGGCGAGGGAGTTGCCAGCCTCAGCGTTACCGACAGAGCCACCATAACCAACATGGGAGCAGAGCTGGGAGCCACCACGTCAGTATTTCCAAGTGATGAAAACACCCTGGAATACCTTAAAGCACAGGGAAGAGAGGACGCATACACGCCTATGGCGGCAGATCCTGATGCTGTCTACGACGAGGAGCTCATCGTGGATCTGGACAAGCTGACTCCGCTGGCAGCAATGCCTCACAGCCCTGACAACGTGGACGCCGTTTCCAACATCGGCAAGATAAAGGTAGACCAGGTTGCCATCGGAAGCTGCACCAACTCATCGTATACAGATCTTATGAAGGTTGCCGCCATACTGAAGGGCAAGAAGGTACACCCGGATGTCAGCCTCGTTATATCGCCGGGTTCCAGCAGGATAATGGCTAAGATGGCTGAAAACGGTGCGTTGGCAGACATAATAAACGCAGGTGCGAGAGTCATCGAAAACGCATGCGGTCCGTGCATTGGCATGGGACAGTCACCTAGGTCGGGAGCGGTATCCCTGAGAACCTTCAACAGAAACTTCAAGGGAAGAAGCGGAACTCTCGATGCAGACGTATATCTGGTAAGCCCTGAAACGGCTGCCATATCAGCCATCACAGGCGTGCTGACTGACGGTATGGAAAGCGGCGAGGCTCTGCCTGCCATCGAGGCTGTGGACTTTGAAATAAACGATAACTTCGTCGTATATCCTACAGGCTGCGACAAGTGCAATACTGAGGTTGCCATGGGACCTAACATCAAGCCTTTCCCTAGAAACACTGCGCTGCCTGAAGCTGTGGAGGCTACAGTTGTGCTTCATGCGGGAGACAACATCACCACGGACGACATCATGCCGTCGGATTCAAGACTTCTGCCTTACAGATCAAATATACCGCATCTTTCCAACTACTGCTTCGAGAAGATCGATTCAGGCTTTTCCGCAAGATGCAAGGAGGCAGGAAGCTGTGTGATAATAGGAGGAGACAACTACGGTCAGGGAAGCAGCCGTGAGCATGCGGCGCTGGCTCCGCTGTACCTGGGAGTCAAGTTCGTGGTTGCCAAGTCCTTTGCGAGAATTCACAGATCGAACCTCATCAACAGCGGAATACTGCCGCTGGTATTCGCAGATCCTGCAGACTACGACGATTTCAAGCTGGGAGACGTGCTGGTGATAGAAAATGCGCCTGAGCAGGTGAAGGCTGAGACGATAATCGTTAAAAACAAGGCGACGGGAAAAGAGTATGCGACAAAGCCTAATTTCTCCGAGCTGGAGATCAACATGATCCTGAAGGGCGGAAAGATCAACGCCATAAAAGAGGGCTGAGCTGCGGAGCAGGACAGCCTGAAATGAAGATGCAGACAGCATCGCAAGGGGCAGACTGCTCTTTGCATATCAAAGCGTATAATGATAAAGGAGAATCATATGACATATAACGAGCATTTTGCGAAAATAGTCCAGGAGCAGCTTGAGCGTGTGGAAAGGCTCAAGGCTTCCTCTGAAATGACTGATTTCGCAGCAAAGGAAAAGATAATCATCGGATTAATCGACGGAGACGGAATCGGCCCCATCATAATGGATTCATGCCGCAGCATACTGGAAAAGCTGCTGGCTGACGAGATCGCCTCCGGCAGGATAGAGCTGAGAAAGATAGAAGGCCTCACCATAGAAAACCGTATAGCCAGAATGGAGACGGTTCCTTCCGATGTGCTGGCTGAAATAAAGGAGTGCGATCTGCTGCTCAAGGGCCCGACTACGACTCCGGGCAAGGGAGACGGACTTCCCAACATAGAGAGCGCCAACGTGACATTGAGACGTGAGCTGGATCTTTTCGCCAACGTGCGACCTGTGGTGATTCCTGAGAAGAACATAGACTGGATATTTTACAGGGAAAATACCGAGGGCGAGTATGCGCTGGGCAGCAAGGGCGTGGACATCAACGATGATATTTCCATGGACTTCAAGGTTACTACAACCATTGGCACCAAGAGACTTGCCAGGGCAGCCTTTGAATACGCCAAAAACAACGGAAACAAGAACGTATCCATCGTGACCAAGGCGAACATCATGAAGAAGACCGACGGTAAATTCCTCAGCCTTTGTCAGGAGGTGGCTGCAGATTATCCGGGGATCAAGGTGGACGACTGGTATGTGGATATCATGGCGGCAAATCTTGTGAACGATCAGATCAATAGCAATTTCAACGTGGTGATACTGCCTAACCTCTACGGCGACATCATAACCGATGAGGCTGCACAGCTGCAGGGCGGCGTGGGAACTGCAGGCAGCGCAAATATAGGCGGCAGGTACGCCATGTTCGAGGCGATCCACGGATCGGCTCCAAGAATGGTGGAGGACGGCATCGCCGAATACGCCAATCCTGCCAGCATAAACAGAGCTGCGGTAATGATGCTGAGACACATAGGCTTTACAGACAAGGCTCTCGTGCTGGAAAAGGCTCTGGACGAGGCCCAGGCTGCGCTGGATATGCCGGGCGACGGCACGGGAAACACCGCTGCCGATTTTACGGAATTCATGCTTAAAAGGATTTAACAGGTGAGAAAATGGTACTTTATAAGTTTTCCGACGACATGGAAATAAATAATGCGCCGCTTTACAATAGCCTGCTGGGAAAGCTGCAGAAGGATATCCTCACCGGGAAGCTGAAGCCCGGAGAAAAGCTGACTGAACAGAATCTCTGCCGGCTTTACGGTGTGAGCCGTACTCCTGTCAGGGAGGCACTGCGGCAGCTGGAGGCAGACGGTCTTGTGGAGAACATCTTAAACCGCGGAGCCTTCGTCATCGGCATGACGGAGCAGGACTACGAGGACATGTTCGAGCTGAGAAAGGTCTATGAGATACAGGCGGTGAAATGGGCCATAGAGAGGATCAGCGAGGAGGAAATGGATAAGCTGGAGGAGACCTTCGAGTTCATGGAGTTCTATACGCTGAGAAACGATATAGAGAAGATGCTCACCATCAACACCGGCTTCCATCAGGTGATATACGAGGCGGCCCACAACAGGATGCTGCTGAAGATGCTGTCATCGTATCAGAGCTTCCTCAAATACAAGGGGATAGAATCCGTGTACAGCGACGATTATCTGACGACGGTGCTGGAGGAGCATAGAGCCATATTCAAGGCCTTTAAGGATAAGGACGCCAAGGCCGGCGCTCTTGCCATGGAGGTGCATATAAACAGAGCCAAGGAGAGAAGATGCGGCTGACGGCTCCGGGCTGAGAGGCCCGCTCATATACAAAAAAATAATCCTTCGGAAGCATACCGACCTCCCTAAGTTGGATTTTGTGGTTCAACTTTTGTGGGTTAGCGCAAAGCTTTTCCGGAGGATTTTTATTTGACGTCACCTGCATCGGGGAGCTTTTTCAGCACATTCCATGCCAGTATGCCGATGACGGCTCCCGTGATAACTCCCGATATGACAAGCACAGGGAAGTAGATGAAAACCTTGATGTTGGAAATCAGAAAGGCTGCGACCAGGATCTGACCGAGATTGTGGGCGACGCCGCCTGCCATGGAAACACCCACCACGGAGAATATTCCTGTCTTCTTCAGCACCGCCATGACCAGGAAGCTGATGATGGCGCCTGCCAGCGAGTACAATGCGCCGAACAGGCCGTTGAACAGAAGTCCGGCTATCAGGACTCTGACGATGTTGACGGTGATGGCGTAGCCTGCTCCAAGGTAGTACAGGGCGATGATGACCACGATGTTGGCAATGCCCAGCTTGATGCCGGGAATGCCTGCGTTGAAGGGAATCAGCACCTCGATATATGAGAATATGAGCGCCAGAGCAGCCATCAGCGCTGCGATGGTGATTTTTTTCGTTTCGATATGATTCTTATGATTGTTCATGGGGATATTGTAACATAAACGAAGTGAGACTGAAACAATATATCTCATGCGCCGCATTGAGCCTTATGACGAGAGCTGTGATCCATGACGATGACGTTAACGTAGCCTGCCGGAAATATCGGAGCGTCAGTCCTATTGTGACAGGACATCGTACCGGCTGTCGTCTCCGCTGATCTCCAGCACCACCTTGTTTGGCAGGCAGATGATGGATTCGCCTGACAGCGATATGTCTCCCTGATGGACGCAGTCCTGGCCGTGGCAATCGGAAAAACTCATTGAAACGATGCCGTCTTTTATGGTAACCTTATTCATATGAGAATCCCGGCGCACAGTTATTTCCCTGTCTTCGGCCAGGGGGTAGGAGCCGAAGCGCTCACCGTCGCAGGTGATGATGAGCCGGCTGCCGGCGTCATGCCCCAAGGACAGTATATATGACATGGCAAGACCGATGATGATGAGCCCTGCCGCCAGGATTATATCTGCTTTCTTGATCATTAACTATTCAACCTCCGGAGGAAGATGATATGAAAACCGCCAGTAATAACGGTAATCCGCAAGTGAAGAAATCCGCCGTGAAGCTGCTGATGATGACAGCTCTCATGGCTTTTATCATTATATCATATACAGGCTGCGGTGACGATACTCCCGTATCGAAATCGGAATTTTGTCTGGACACCTCATGCGAGATAAGAATATACGACGATATGGATGAAGCTGAAGCCGAGGCGCTTCTGGACGAAGCCTTTGACCTTATACGAAGCCATGAAGCTGTTTTAAGCAAGACCGTAGAGGACAGCGACGTATCGAAGATAAACGATGCCGCAGGGCAGTGGGCGGAGGTGTCGGAGGAGACCGTCGAGGTAATACGAATGGCCCATGAGATATCCTCCATGTCATCGGGAGCCTTTGACATAACGGTGGGAGAAATCACAGGAATGTGGGATTTCAAAAGCGAAAAACCGAAGGTGCCTCCTGCAGCGGATATAGAGGCGGCGCTGCCACATGTGGGATATGAGAAAATAGATGTGCAGGGAGAAAGCGTCAGGCTTGAGGACCCTGACATGCACATAGATCTGGGAGGTATTGCAAAGGGCTACATCGCCGACAGAGTCTGCGATTTTTTTGGAGACAGGGGCGTTGAAAGCGCCGTGGTGAACCTGGGAGGCAACGTTGCCGTCATAGGTGAAAAGGATGGCGGAGAGCCATGGGTGATAGGTATAGAAAGACCTTTTGCAGACAGAAAAGAGATGGTGGGCACGATTCAGGCCAGAGATGCGACTGTAGTCACATCGGGAATATACGAAAGGAATTTCAGCCTGGATGGAAGGATATATCATCATATACTGAATCCGGCAACGGGATATCCTGCTGAAACAGATCTGGATGCAGTTACCATTACGGCAAAGCGAGGCAATTCAGGCTTTTGCGATGCAGTATCCACGGCATGTCTGGTGCTGGGCAGGGACAGAGCGATGGAGCTTGTCGCTGCACTGCAGGAAAAGTACGGCGATAAGGGCATAGAGGCGGCATTTATTGACAATAACGGCGATATAGTGCAAACTGATGGTATGGATATCGATTTTTCGGAGTAAGGCTCCGAAAACATTCAGGGGAAGGTGAAATGTCAGAAACAGTACGCAGAACATTGGACATAATCGTGCCGGGATACAACGAAGGCAGAAATATAGACATATTTTTTCACGAAGTACAGAAGGTGACGGCCTGCATAGAAGGGTATGATTTCAGCTACATATTCATAGATGACGGAAGCACGGACGACACGCTGGAAAAGATAAGGGAGCTGGCTGATTCATACAGCTTTGTTCACTACATTTCCTTCAGCAGGAACTTCGGAAAGGAAGCCGCCATGTACGCCGGTCTCAAGGCTGCAGCGGACAGGAAGAGCGACTACGCAGTCATCATAGATGCCGATCTGCAGCATCCTCCGGGGCTGATAAGGGAAATGATAGAGTCTGTGGAAGAAACCGGCTGCGACAGCTGTGCCGCCAGGAGGGTCACGAGAAAGGGTGAGCCGAGAATACGGAGCATGTTTGCCAGAGCCTTTTACAGTATCATGAACAGGTACAGCGATATAGAGATAATAGACGGGGCTGTGGACTTCAGGCTTATGAACCGCAAGATGATAAGAGCTATAGTCAGCATGCCGGAAAACCAGCGCTTTTCCAAGGGTATCTTCGCATGGGTGGGCTTTGATACCAGATGGATTGAATTTGAAAACGTGGAGAGAATCTCCGGTGAAAGCAAGTGGTCCATGTGGAGTCTTACTAAATACGCCATAGCGGGATTCATAGATTTTGCCGAGACGCCGCTGAAGGCCATAGGTGTTTTCGGAGGGCTGACCACCCTCGGTTCTGCCATATATCTTATCGTGGAAATCCTCAAGACGCTGATATTGGGCAAGGACGTTCCCGGCTATGCGTCCATAATATGTCTGATACTCTTCTTCGGAGGACTGGTAAGCGCAGTACTCAGCATCATAGGTGAATACATAGGCAGAATGTATATCGAGACGAAGGGGAGACCTGTATATATAGAAAAGGAAAGCGATCTGGATGAGTAGGATAAAGAGATTTTTTATCGAAAACAAGCTTATATTCGTGGCGTTTATGATACCGGTGCTTATCGTGCTGATGGCATTCATGGTGATAGGGATATATCCCTTCGGAGACGCACAGATAGCAGTCATAGATATGTATCATCAGTATGTGCCCTTCCTAAGCGAGCTTCAGTACAAGCTTCAGGAGGGCGGCAGCCTGTTCTATACATGGCATGGAGCAGGCGGCAGCAATTTCTGGAACCTGATGGCATACTACGGAGCAAGCCCTCTGAATCTGCTGCTGGCCATATTTCCCAAAAAGCTTCTGATGGAAGGAATCACGCTGATCCTTCTGATAAAGATAGGTCTCGCAGGAAGCTTTATGGCCATATACCTCAGGTATATCGGCCGCAGATGCGACATGGTGACGGTGTCATTTTCCACCCTCTATGCACTATGCTCATATGTGATGGCGTACTACTGGTGCATCATGTGGATGGATGCAGTGATGCTGCTGCCTCTTTGCATACTGGGCCTCAACAGGGTGATAGACGATGGAAGGGCTGTGATGTATGTGGTGTCGCTGGCTCTGGTGGTGTTTTCCAACTACTACATGGCAATAATGGTCTGCATCTTCATAATGTTCTACTATCCGGCCCTATACTTCCTGAAGGTAAAGGGAGGAGGTGTCAGGCGGTGCGTGATGACCACGGCCGGAGTTGTCGGATATTCCTTTCTCGCCATAACCATGGCGGCGGTGATGCTGCTTCCGACATACATAAGTATGCAGAGCACCTATTACATATCGTCACAGATGCCGGACAACTGGCTCATATACAATGATGCGCTGGACGTTCTGAATCAGCTGCTGCCGTATACTGAGCTGACCTTCAGGGAAGGTCTGCCTAATCTGTACTGCGGTATGATAGTGGTGATAATGCTGGCGATGTATGTCCTCAGCAGGGGAATATCTATGAGGGAAAAGGCCATAAACGGTCTGTTCCTGCTGTTCATGTTCTTCAGCCTGAATCTCAACAAGCTGGATTTTCTATGGCACGGGCTTCACTTTCCGAACCAGCTGCCATTCAGATATACATTTGTAATATGCTTCGTGCTGATAGGCATTGGCTACAGAATGATACAGCGAAGAGACAATTTTGAGATAAAGCATATGTGGGTGCTTCTGGCTGTGGGGACAGGATATTATCTCATGGCGCAGAAGCTGATGGCGGGGCAGGAGTACAGCATGGAGCTGTTCTTCTACGGAGGAATGGCATGGCTGGTGCTTTACTGTGCAGTCATCATATTATACAGAAAAAAATATATAACCTCCGGCTCCTTCTCGCTGCTGATAACGGTGCTGATAATTTCAGAGATGGCTGCGGGAGCTTGCACCTCCTTTGACAGGATAGGTAACAGCTACCGTGAAGGCTACTTTGCCAACAGCAGCGATATATACAAGCTGACGAAAAGCATAGATGGGGAGTTTGCCAGAGCCGAGATGGATCAGCTGTATACTCTCAACAATCCTGCGCTTTACAATTACAAGGGCATTTCCCAGTTCTCATCGTCCGTAAATGCAGATACCACCGCAATGATGGAGAAGCTGGGCATGGACGGCTCGCCGGGCAGGAACAGGTTCAACTATAATCAGACGGCTCCCGTGACCAACAGCATACTAAATATAAAATACATCATAACGAGAAACCGCCAGTTGGAGGATACCGATTTCACACTTGTGGACAAATCGGGCCATTCAGGGCTGTACGAAAGCAAATACCCTCTTTCCATAGGATATATGACGGGCAATGAGATGAGGACATGGAATACGGATAGCGAAAATCCATTCCACGTGCTGGACGATTACCTGAGAGCTGCCACATCCAATGAGATAGACGGTGTATTCGTATCGGCAGGAGAGCCGCAAATAACATCACGGAATGCAGAGGCTGAGATGACAGGTGACGGCAGGATATCCGTGAAATCGGAAGGCAGCGGCAATTCCAGAGTGACCATGGAATACACTGCTGCTGCGACACAGAAATACTATGTGTTCATAGAGGCTCATAATGCTCATCGCATAATGGCAAAAACAGGTGATAAGCTGGACGATATGGAGCTGAGAAACGACTGCGGCTCCGTAGTAAATCTCGGAACCATCGAAGAGGGACAGAAGTTCAGGATAATAGTGGATTACCCCAAGGGAAAGGTGGGAGACATAACATGTCATGTTAATTCCATGGACTATAATCTGTGGGAGGAGGCCTACGGTATTCTTTCCGACGAAATGCTGGAGGTTACGGACTTCGGCGATACGTATATAGAGGGTAAGGTGAATGTGGATGAGAGCGGAGTCCTCTTCACATCCATCCCTTATGATAAGGGATGGTCACTTAAGGTGGATGGCGTGGAGAAGGAGATCAACGAGCTGACGGGAGGTGTTTTCATCTCGGTGCCGCTGGATGAGGGCAGCCACCAAATTTCGCTGAGCTTCAGACCGCCAGGTTTGTTGGCAGGCGCTGCGGCGACGGTGTTGGCGATAATCGCACTGGTGGTGATTTCAGCCATCGGAAAAAGAAGGCGGGCCGCCGGAGGCAGCCCGTGGAAGCGGCAGGAGCTTACAGACTGTGCCAGCGATCTGCCAGAGACTTCAGAAGAGAAGGAATCTCCTCAAGAGGGAGCTGATTGTAATAGAATATGAGAAGATCGTTTTCAAGGATAGAAACAGGGAGGCCGAGGTTTTCAGCCTCCTTTTTCAGTGCTTTTGCATCTGCCCCTGATGTGATTCTGAGGATGATATTCATACCGGAGGATGAGCTTCGAACCTGTATGAGATCAGAGGCTTCTGCCGATAGGACATCGGTGACGAGAGCCAGCTTCTGTGAATATAGCTTTCGCAGCTTCTTGATATGCGTCTGATAATTGCCTGTTTCCATGAAGAGGGCCAGCGTAAGCTGCTCCAGCTTGGAGCAGGTCTGGGTATAATCTCCGGCCATTTCCGAGAAAAGCTCAGCCATCTCTTCAGGCAGTACCATGTAGCTGATCTTAACTGCTGCGAACAAGGTGCTGGAAAATGAGCCGAGATATATGACTCTTCGGCTGTTTTCCAGGCTTTTCAGTGCGGGAACGGGCTTTCCGAAGTATCTCAGCTCGCTGTCATAGTCGTCCTCTATTATATAGCTGTCATTGGCCTGAGCCCACCTCAGCAGATGATAGCGCCTGCCCACAGGCATCACGGTGCCGGTAAAGACATTGCCGGAGGGGCACACGTATGCGGCGGTGCTGATATTGGCAGGAAGACGCTCTATGCATATGCCGCTGTCCGATACAGGAACGTCTGTTATGGCAAAGCCGCGGTCTCTGAAGATGTTTCTGACAGGCGCATAGCCGGGTGTTTCCAGTGCCACGTTCTCTATGCCTATCTTCCTGAGAAGTGTGGAAAGCTGGTTTGTGATTTGTTGGGTGCCTGCGCCGATGATTATCTGATCCGGACTGCAGTAAACCCCTCTGGATGAGTAGAGATATCTGGAAATTTCGGACCTGAGGATGGCTTCTCCCTGAGGATCGCCTTCAAAGAAAAGCACCGGCGAGTAGTCGGTCAGTATTTTGTTCATGCATTTTTTCCACTTGTTGAAATCGAAGCAGCCGGGATCGTACATCGGGGGCAGAGCGCTGCGGTGCAGCGGCTGATGAGGTGATGTCATCTGTGGGTCGAAAAAATCATCTACAGCAGGTACAGCAGGTACAGTTTTGTCTGCATTGGGGAATACACCTCTGACGTAGTAGCCCGATTGTGCTTTGCTGTATATGTAGCCCTCCACCAAGAGCTGATTGTAGCACTGCTCTATTGTGGTGATGGATAGACCCGTTGATTTTGCAAGGCTTCTGAGGGAAGGAAGCTTTTCTCCCTCCAGAATCTCGCCTGCGGTGATGGCTTCTCGTATGTAGTCGTAGAGCTGCAGATAATATGGTCTCTTTCTTGTTTCATCCAGGACAGGAAGTATTGCTTTCATATAAAAACTCCTAACTGTTATTGTAAAAATAATTATTATTGTATATTAATTTATATACAGTTTTGCTGTATTATAGTATACAGCAAACAATTAATTAAGGAAAGAGGTTTTATTATGAAGACAAATTCACACACGATAAAAATTGTACTGACAGCTCTGATGATGTGTATAATAATGATATCCATCATGTTCATCAAGATACCTATCCCGTTCACACAGGGATATGTACATCCCGGAGACGCCATGATATTCCTGGCTGTGCTGGTACTGGGCTGGAAATACGGTGCTGTTGCCGCTGCCTTTGGAGGAATGCTGGGCGACGTGATGGGCGGATTTGCAGCCTGGGCTCCATGGACATTCTGCATAAAGGGCATAATGGCCATCATCCTGGGACTCATAGTGGAGGCTGCCTTTAGGAAGGAAAACCGCGCCAGAGGCGGCATTGTAGCAGTGGAGATCGTCGGAATGATAGTTTCGGGCGCATTCATGGTAGTTGCATATTATGTGGCTGAGGGCATAATGTACGGCAACTGGATAGCTCCGCTGGCCGGCATACCTTGGAACATAGGACAGTTCGCAGTGGGAATGGTGCTGGCAATAATTCTGGCTGAAGCACTTTGCAAAACTCCTGCCAGAGCGCACTTTGCATACAGCCTTCCTGCAAAAAACGCATAATATACACTTTCCAAAACGGCTAAAGGGTGATAAAATAAACTCTACGCAAATATAGGAAGGTATTATGTTATGGAAGGATTAAAAGTCAGAGAGATGATTTTAGAGCCGGGAAGACCTAAGGTCGCTGTGCCGATTATATCGGAATATCCGGCAGACATAATAGCGGAATGTGAGGAGATAAATGATCTCCCGTGCGATATAGTAGAGTGGAGAGCTGATTATTACCTTTCTGCCATTGAGGATCTGGACGGATATCTGAGCGATAAGAACGGATATCTTGATATGGTCAAAATACTGGACGACATCAACTATATAGCAGGAGATAAGCCTGTTATATTTACTGTGAGATCTGAAGGTCAGGGCGGGCACGTGGACACTACCCGTGCGCAGCTGGAGAGCATATACGGGCTTGCGGCGGAGACACATCTTGTCGATTTTATAGATATCGAGCTTGAAGATGCCGACGGTATAGTCCATGAGGAATGGATAAGAGAGCAAATCGGTGAAGCTCATTCACATGGAGTCAAGGTCATCCTGTCTCACCACGATTTCGATGTTATGCCGGCGCCTGCCCGGCTGGTGGAACTGGTGAAGAAGATGCACATGCTGGGCGGCGACATATACAAGGTGGCTGCTATGGCGGCAGACAGGACGGATGCCGAGAACATGCTGAAGGTGGCGAATTTTGTTATGGGTAAAAATATAGGCCCTGTGGTAATGGTTCCCATGGGCGAGGCCGGAAAGTCCGCCAGAGTTGCAGCGGGAAGATACGGCTCATGTATAACCTTTGCGGCAGGAAAAGGCGAGTCGGCGCCGGGTCAGGTGGATGCGCTCACCATGAAGAAATGGCTGGACAGCTATTACGGAGCGTAAGGAGCTGACGGCGCACAGTACGAAAGGAATGCTTGATGACAGATTTCATAAGGATAGAAAATCTGGTATTTGATTATATAAAAAACGAAGACGGACATATGGTGAGAGCCATAAACGACGTCAGCTTTACCGTGGAAAAAGGCAGCTTTACAGCTGTCATCGGACAGAACGGCTCCGGCAAATCGACGCTGGCCAAGAACATCAACGGTCTGCTTACGCCCACATCGGGCAAGGTGTATGTTGACGGTCTGGATACAACGGATGGAGACAACATATGGAAGATCAGGCAGAAGGTCGCCATGGTTTTCCAGAACCCGGACAATCAGATCGTCTCGTCCATAGTGGAGGACGATGTGGCCTTCGGGCCTGAAAATCTCGGCATAGATCCTGTGGAGATAAGGGAGAGGGTGGACAGAGCCCTGGAGGATGTCGAGATGTATGAGCATCGAAAAAAAGCGCCGCATCTTCTTTCGGGAGGCCAGAAGCAGCGTGTGGCCATAGCGGGAGCAGTGGCCATGGAGCCGGAATGTATAATCTTTGACGAGCCTACCGCCATGCTGGACCCCAGAGGTCGCAGGGAGGTGCTTGAGGTAATAAGGAGGCTCAACGCCAAGGATATCACGGTGCTTCTGATAACCCACTTCATGAGTGAGGCTGCACAGGCTGACAAGATCATCGTCATGAGCGACGGTGAGGTGAAGATGGAAGGAACGCCTGATGAGATATTTCTTAAAACCCAGCAGCTGAAGGAGCTGAGTCTGGGCGTGCCGCCTGCAGTGGATCTGGCGATGAAGCTGAGGGAAAGAGGTGTGGACGTACCGGAAGGAATCCTTGATATAGATGAGATGGTGAAGTACTTATGTCGATAGAAATTAGAGGATTGACACATATATACAGTGAGGGACTGCCTCATGAATCAATAGCCATAGAAGATGTCAGCTTCAGGGCGGAGGACGGACAGGTCGTAGGCGTTATAGGGCATACAGGTTCCGGCAAGTCCACGCTGATGCAGCATCTCAACGGACTTCTGAAGCCCAAGTCAGGCACCATAGTCGTAGGCGACACAGATATAACGGCAGATGGTGTGGTGATGCGAGACATAAGAAAGAAGATAGGCTTGGTATTTCAGTATCCTGAATATCAGCTGTTCGAGGAGACCGTTGCCCAAGACGTGGCCTTCGGCCCGTCAAACCTGGGACTTTCACAGGAGGAGATAGACGAGAGGGTCGAGGAGGCCATAAGCATGGTCGGTCTGGACTATCATGGGCTAAAAAACGTATCCCCCTTCGACCTTTCGGGAGGACAGAAGAGGCGTGTGGCAATAGCAGGCGTAATAGCTATGAAGCCGCAGGTGATAATACTGGATGAGCCGACAGCAGGCCTTAATCCCAAGGCTCATGAGGACATACTGAAGATGATAATGCATATACACGAGGAGGAGAAGAACATAATCTTTCTCGTATCGCATAATATGAACGATATCGCCAGACTGTGCGATAAGGTGCTGGTGATGGATCACGGAAGGCTGGTCATGGACGGAACTGCCGCAGAGGTTTTCTCCAGAGGAGATGAGCTGAAGGCGATGGGACTCGACATACCTGACTCCATGGAGATCGTATCACGGCTCAACGCTGCCGGCATGGAGATAGATGAAACATGTCTTACCATGGACGATGCGGCGGATAAGATAGCGGAATATTTAAGTAAGGTTGCAGGATAATGGCAGTAAGAGATATAACTCTCGGACAATACTATCCAGGGAGCTCATGGATTCACAGACTGGATCCAAGGGTAAAGATATTGGCGACGATATTGTATATCGTAGCCCTTTTTGTGGTTCAGGATTTCATAGGCTTTGCTATAGCCACTGCGGGACTTGCCGTCGTGGTCATAATTTCAAAGGTGCCGCTGAGCTTTATACTCAGAGGTCTGAAGCCGATATTCCTGATAGTGGCATTCACCATGATAATCAACATGTTCATGATAAAAGGCGAGGTGCTGGTTTCCTTCTGGGTTCTGGAGATAACCAGGGAGGGGCTCAGGACTGCCGTATTCATGGCTGTAAGGCTCATACTGCTGGTGATCGGCTCATCGCTTCTGACGTTGACCACCAGGCCGATAAACCTGACGGACGGCATAGAAGCGCTGCTGTCGCCTTTCGGTAAAATAGGTCTGCCCGCCCATGAGCTGGCGATGATGATGACAATTGCATTGCGATTCATACCTACGCTGCTGGAGGAGACGGATAAGATAATGAAGGCCCAGCAGGCCAGAGGCGCCGATTTTGAAACGGGAAACATAATGAACAGAGCAAAAGCCCTGATACCGATTCTCGTGCCGCTTTTCATAAGCGCATTCAGGATCGCTCAGGATCTGGCGCTTGCCATGGAGGCCAGGTGCTACGGCAGCGGCATCAAGAGAACAAGAATGAACGGCATGAAGCTTCAGAAATGTGATCTGGCGGCTTCTCTGCTGTATATCATGTTCCTGGCTGCCATAGTACTACAGAGAATACTGATGTGATGAGGCGGGTAAGGTAAGATGAGACAGAGAAAAGCCAAGAACATGGAAGAAAGGTTGGCGGCATGCAGCAGCTATATGATACAGCTGCCCGGCAAGAACGCCGGGATCAGCTCGGAGGGAAGGGCTTCGAAGCTGCATCAGGGCGAGGAATTTCATAAGGACTATTTCGGCAATGACGGAGAGCTGTATCTTGAGATAGGGTGCGGCAAGGGAAATTTCATAATAAAAAAAGCCATGGAGAATCCCGACAGGAACTATATAGCCATCGAGGGGCAGGAGACTGTCCTGCTCAGAGCGTTGGAAAAGGTCAGGGAGCTGGAGGACAAGGGCGTGAAGCTCGAAAATCTTAAATTCATGCTGACCTTTGTTCACGGTATGGACGAGCTGTTTCAGGAAGGACAGCTTTCAGGCATATATCTGAACTTCAGCGATCCGTGGCCAAAGGCACGTCATGCCAAGAGGAGGCTGACGTACAGGGAGCGGCTGAAGGACTACAGATGGGCTCTCAGAGATAACGGCTTCGTCGAGTTCAAGACGGACAATGATGACCTTTATGCTTCTGCGCTGGAGGAAATAGAAGCGGCAGGTCTTGAGATAGCCGAGCAGACGAGGGATCTTCACGGCAGCACCTATGAATCGCGCTTTACCACGACGGAGTACGAGGAGCGGTTCAAGGCGCAGGGGAAGAATATCAACTATGTGAAAATAACGGTGTGACGCTCCTTATAGGTAGGAATATGTAAAAGGCGGAAGCAATGCTTCCTTCGAAAAAATGCAGGAAAAACCTGTACAGGGCTTCCTTTAAAGGGCGTTGTACAGGTTTTTAAGTTGTGCGCCTGGCGGCGCACGTTTCTAACGGGTGAAAGTCCCGAATCCGCCCGG
>CAUDEQ010000046.1 GCA_958448635.1 uncultured Bacillota bacterium
TAATATAAAATTAACAATATAATTGGCTATAGGCACTTCCTGTAGCCAATTTGTTTTTTTTTGCTCGGGAAATACCATGGAGAGTAGATCAGGTATATGCTTGCATATATACTTGCGGTTGATTGATACGTTGTATTTATGGAAGATGCTGGAGAAGGAATTATGGAAGGTTTACAGATCGCATTGACATTGTTTGGTGGACTTGCGCTGTTCATTTACGGCATGAATCTCATGAGCGACGGGCTTCAGAAGGCAGCCGGAGAAAAGATGAAAAGTATTCTGGCTTTGCTGACTAAAAATCCATTGATAGGTGTGCTGGCAGGCGCTCTTGTGACGGCAGTCATTCAAAGCAGCAGCGCCACTACGGTAATGGTGATAGGCTTTGTAAGCGCCGGCCTTATGAATCTGCCGCAGGCCATAAGCATAATATTGGGAGCCAACATAGGGACGACGATAACGGCCCAGCTGGTGGCATTTAAGATAGGTGATTATGCATGGGCCTTTGTAATAGCAGGATTTATCATGTACTTCTTCATGGTGAAGCGTGAAAAGGTGATGGACGTCGGGCAGGTGCTGTTCGGCTTCGGAGTTCTGTTTGTGGGTCTCAATATAATGGGAGATGCCATGGAGCCGCTGTCTGCAACGCCGCAGTTTGCCGATATGATGCTGAAGGTGGCAGATATACCGGTGCTGGGTGTCATAGTGGGCACTGTTCTGACTGCCATAATCCAAAGCTCGTCGGCGTCAATAGCAGTGCTTCAGAATCTGGCATCCACGGCGGGACCTGACGGAGTAACCAGCATAATCGGTCTTGCGGGAGCCATACCGATACTCTTCGGAACCAATATAGGAACAACCATAACTGCGCTGCTGGCATCCATCGGCGGGACCATCAACGCCAAGAGAACTGCCATAGCCCATACCATATTCAACTTGGGCGGAACGTTGATTTTCATATGGTTTACCCCGCTCATAGCTGAATTCATCGAGCTCATATCGCCTAAGGGAGCTGAAACGGAGGTCATCGCCAGGCAGATAGCCAATGCGCACCTTACCTTCAACGTGGCGACCACGCTGGTGTTCCTGCCGCTGATACCTGTCCTGGTGAAGATAGTTACCAAGGTGATCCCGGACAAGCCTGAGATAAAGGATCCGATGGAAGCCATGTATCTGGACTACAACGTGCTGGAGCAGCCCTTTGCAGCGATACATCTGGCGATGAAGGAGCTGTCAAGAATGGCTGAGATAACTGCTGAAATGCTGGTGGAAACGAAAAAGGCATTTCTCGGAGACGATCTGAAAGCAATAGAAGAAGTAAAGAAAAAAGAGGATCATGTGAACAACCTGCGTGATCTGATAATTAAATACCTGTCGTCAATGTTCTCCACGGAAACCGTCACCGAGAAGCAGGCGCTGACCATATCGGGAATGATGCATGTGGTGGCAGACGTGGAGCATGTGGGAGACAACTGCGACAACATTGCAGACTTTGCCCGGGAAAAGATAGACGGCGGATATGTATTTTCAGATAAGGCATGCGCTGAAATATACAAGTGCTTCGACCACGTCAGCAAGATGCTGGATAACTCCATAAAGGCCCTCGGCAGCAGCGATACGGATCTGGCCAAGCTGGTAAAGCAGCAGGAGGACGAGCTGGATACCATGGAAAGCGAATACAGGCTGGGACATATGCGAAGGCTGGACTCCGGAGAATGCTCTCCTGAGTTTACGGTGCTGTATATGGACGTGATACATAACATAGAGAGAATGGGAGACAACTGCGAAAACATCGCCAACGCAGTCCTGGACAACCTGAAGATCGATGATATGGAAGAATAATGAAGGCTATCGAATAATGATATCGAACAATGATATCGAACAATGATATCGAACAATGATATCCATGATTCGATATATGAATGCCTTATATATGGATAAATGAAATACGCATGCAAAGCGGCAGATCACAGCTCTGCCGTTTTGTTAATTTTTGCGAAGGAAATACAGGTATCCAGCGACAGACACGCCCTGAATTTACATAAAATTAACATTCAATTAACGCAAACTACCTTTTCTGATAACATACATATATATTATATAAATGTAGGAATTGTATGAGAGGCTGTTTTGTTTCAGCTTGAGTTAACAGAGTATTTACTTAAAATTAATAACACTTATAGCAGCAGCGATTAGAAACAGGAGAGGGAAAATGAATGAAATAACACAACTGGTAATAACCTTGCTGGGAGGACTGGCGGTATTTATCTACGGAATGAATCTGATGAGCGACGGCCTTCAGAAATGCGCCGGCGAAAAGATGAGGAAGATACTTGCCATCCTGACGAGAAACCCGATAACGGGAGTTCTGGCAGGTGCTCTCGTTACGGCTGTTCTTCAGAGCAGCAGCGCCACCACGGTAATGGTAATCGGCTTTGTAAGCGCAGGTCTGATGAATCTGCCGCAGGCCATAAGCATCGTTCTCGGAGCCAACATAGGTACCACCATGACGGCTCAGCTGATAGCCTTCAGCATCGGTGACTATGCGTGGTTCTTCGTGTTTATAGGCTTTATTCTGTTTTTCTTCATTAAAAAGGAGCTGGTCAAATACATAGGGCAGACATGCTTCGCATTCGGTCTGCTGTTTGTGGGAATAAACATCATGGGAGATACCATGAAGCCGCTGGCAGGCTCGGAATTCTTCGTGGATCTGATGCTCAATGTACAGGATATTCCTGTCCTGGGAGTGCTGATCGGAACTATGATGACGGTCATAGTACAGAGCAGCTCGGCCACCATAGCAGTGCTTCAGAATCTGGCATCGACGGCAGGACCTGACGGAGTTTCCAGTATAATTGGCCTTGAAGGCGCCCTGCCTATACTCTTCGGAGACAACATAGGTACCACCATCACGGCAGTGCTGGCATCCATAGGCGGTACGGTAACAGCCAAGAGAACTGCTGCGGCTCACGTCATATTCAATCTGACGGGAACGCTGATCTTCATATGGTTCATACCTTATTACGCTCAGTTCATCGAATTCATTTCGCCGAAGGGACCTGAGCTTGAGGTGATATCCAGGCAGATAGCCAATGCCCATACATGCTTCAACGTACTCAATACAATGTGGTTCATACCGATGATACCTGTACTGGTCAAGGTGGTAACCAAGATCGTACCGGGCAGAGAGGTGGACAGGCTTCCGTCGGATCCTATGTATCTGGACGACAATGTGCTGGAGCAGCCCTTTGCTGCTATGCACCTTGCGGCTAAAGAGCTGGAGAGACTGGGAGAAATGGTCCTCAATATGATAAAGAACGTACAGCAGGCATTTATCGACGGAGACGGAGCCAAGTCCAAGGCAGTATTTGCAGAGGAAGAGGCGGTGAACAAGCTTCAGGAAAGCATCGTGAACTATCTTGCCAGCATGTATTCCAAGGACACCATAACCGAAGAGCAGGGAGAAAGAGTGTCCAAGCTGCTGCATGTGGCGGGAGACATAGAGCATGTGGGAGACCAGTGCAAAAATATTGCGGAATTTGCAGACGACAAGAGAAAGCTGTCATATGAGTTTTCCAATGAAGCATACAGTGAAATATACGGCTGCTTCGATCTTGCCAAGAAAATGATGACGGAGAGCATAACCATCATAGAAAACGAAGATGTGGAGGCTGCCAACAGAATCAGAGAGTACGAAAAGGAAATGAACACCAAGGAGGACTTCCTGAGACGGCAGCACATGCACAGGATCACTGAAGGTAAGTGCTCACCGGAGTTCACGGTAATATATACCGATGTGATACATAACATAGAAAAGATCGGAGACTACTGCAACAACATAGCCGATACGGTCCTGGGAGAGGAAAAATAGAAAAAATCGAGGAAAACCCCATGAGCTGCGGTGCATGCGCCTCGTAAAAAAGTAAAAATACCAAACTAGTTGAGAGCAATAAGCAAAAATGTTATAATAGATGCAACATTTAAATCACGAATGCTGCATCTATTGCATTTGGCAGTCATTCCCGGTAAATGTTTTTGACACGGGAAATATCCGATGAGCGCCATTTCCATAGGCTCTTTACAAATGTTGTTTCCTGTGCTTCAATAAAAGCGTACAGATGAAAAAACGCGCAGCCTTTGCTGCCAGGAAATTGTAAAAGGAGATTATATGGGAAACAAGAAGATACTCATAATAGAGGACGAACCAAACATCAGAGAACTGGTCTTGTACAATCTCAAGACCAATGGATACGACGGAATTGCCGCTGAAGACGGAATAATGGGAATAACGCTGGTTCACAGGGAAAAGCCGGATCTCATACTGCTGGACATCATGCTTCCGGGAAAGAACGGATACGAGATATGCCGTGAGCTCAGGGAGGAGGGAAACAAGATCCCAATCATAATGATGACGGCGAAGACAGAGGAATCCGACAAGGTAATGGGTCTGGAATACGGCGCAGATGATTATATTTCAAAGCCATTCGGCATTCGTGAAATGATGGCAAGGATAAAGGCGGTCATGAGGAGATATGAGGCCACTTCAGGGGAATCATATGAAGAGACTACAAACGACACCATCATTTCGGCAGGAGATCTCAGCATAAACGTTGAACGCCATGAGGTCACGGTGGGAGACAGACTGGTGGAGCTTACCCTCAAGGAATTCGAGCTGCTCCAGTACATGATGGAAAACAGAGGCCACGTTTTCTCAAGGGATCAGCTGCTCAACAACGTATGGGGCATAGAGTATGCCGGAGAAACCAGGACGGTGGACGTACATATAAGGCATCTGAGGCAGAAGCTGTCTGATGGCGAAAACGATGACAACTACATTGAAACCATAAGAGGCAAAGGATATAAGGTAAAGTAAGGTTATAAGGTGAAAATGGAAAAGAAGTTCATGCTTCTCATCGCAGAAGCGGCGATATTGAATATAGCAGTGCCGTACTATATATGGCTCACGTGGGGAGACAGCCCGATGTTTTTCCCTGCCTTTTGCGTGGCAATACTGCTCATATTGGCATTCATAAGCGTTCAGGGCTATTTCATCGTGATCAAGCCCAACCTGCAGCGCGTCAAGGAGCTGGAGGCCACTGCTAAGGAGAGCAAGGAGGCTGAGCTTTTAAGACGCGAATTCGTTGCCAATGTCAGCCATGAGCTGAAGACACCCCTTACATCCATCTCAGGCTTCATAGAAACGCTGCAGGACGGCGCCGCAGAGGACCCTGAGATAAGACATAAGTTCATAGACATAATCGCCATCGAGACATCGAGACTCAAGAGGCTCATCGAGGACCTTCTCGTGCTTTCCGATATCGAAAACCGCCGCGATTCTGAGGGTGGAGAATTCGATATAAAAACGGCGATGGAAAATACAGTGGAAGCCCTTAAGCCGATATGGGAGGCAAAGAGTATAAGGATCATCACGGAGCTGGAGGAAGGACTCAGTATAACCGGCTCCGTCGACAGATTCAGACAGATGATGGTGAATCTCATAGAAAACGCAGTCAAGTACTCCGATGAAGGCGGACGTATATGGCTGAAGGCTGTAAAGGACGGCGACAGAATCGTCGTGAGCGTTCGCGATGAAGGAATAGGCATAGCCACCGAGCATCACGAAAGGCTTTTTGAAAGATTCTACAGAGTTGACAAGTCAAGATCAAAAAAGGCAGGCGGCACAGGTCTGGGGCTTTCCATCGTGAAGCACATTGCCGTTCTCTTCGGAGCCACCCTGAATGTAAAGAGTCAGGTGGGAGAGGGCTCTGAGTTTTTTGTAATATTCAAAACGGAGGATAAAATGAACGACAGTTAGAAAGGAGGATGTTATTGCATCTTGATTATTTGATTTCGGATCTCGCATTGATTCTCATCGTGGCGGCAGTCGTCACGCTGCTCTTCAAAAAGATCAACCAGCCTGTAGTGCTGGGTTATATTGTCGCGGGCTTTCTCATCAGCCCTAATTTCATATACATGCCTACTGTGGTGGAAGCGGCAGACATTCATGTCTGGGCCAACATAGGCGTTGTATTTCTTATGTTCGGTCTCGGACTTGAGTTCAGCTTTAAAAAGATAGCAACTGTAGGCGGAAGCGCCTTCGTCATTGCTCTTACCGTCATGGGCGCCATGATACTCATAGGCACCGGAGTGGGGAGTATGCTGGGCTGGTCCAAGATGGACTGCATCTTCCTGGGCGGAATGCTTTCCATGTCATCGACCATGATAATCCTTAAGGCTTATGAAGAATACAATCTGAAAAAAGAAAAATTCGCGCAGATCGTTCTGGGCACCCTTGTCATAGAAGATATTGCGGGAATTTTCATGATGATAATACTGACCACCATATCCGTCAGCCAGAACGTGTCGGGAGCCGCCATGGTTACGGAAATAGGCATGATGCTCATATATCTCATAATATGGCTGGTCATAGGCATATATCTCATACCGACGGTGCTGAAGAAGATATCGTCGCTGCTCAACGATGAAATGATGCTGATATTCTCGCTGGGGCTCTGTATGGGAATGGTTGTCATCGCCAATCTCATCGGTTTCTCATCTGCGCTGGGGGCATTCATGGCAGGCTCCATACTGGCAGGTACGGTGAAGGCCGTAGAGATAGAGCATATAGTGAAGCCCATCAAGGATCTTTTCGGCGCTATATTCTTCGTTTCCGTAGGAATGCTCATAGTGCCTTCGCTGCTGGTGGAGTATATCGTACCTATAATTATAATAACTGTGGTGACCATAATAGGACAGCTGACCTTTGCCACAGTGGGAATGCTCCTTTCGGGGCAGTCTCTCCACACAGCCGTAAGAGGCGGCTTCAGCATGGTGCAGATAGGTGAGTTCTCATTTATCATCGCCACCATGGGAATGGGGCTGGGAGTCATAAGCGACTTCCTATATCCGATAATCGTATGCGTTTCCGTAATAACATCCTTTACCACGCCTATATTCATCAACAACTCCGAAAAGGTGTTCAGGTTCATCGATGACAAGATACCTGACGATCTGTGGGCCTTCATCAGAAAGAACACGTCGGAAAACCGTGAGAGCAAGGACAAGGATAAGGACTGGCTCACGTATATAAGAAAGGTGCTGCTGAGGACAGGGCTCTGCTCACTGGTGCTTTTCATCATATACTGGGCAGGGATAAGATACATGAAGCCGCTGGCTGACCAGTATATCGCCAGCAACCTGGCGGCAGACATCATAACTGCAGCGGTGATGATAGCCATGATGGTGCCTTTTGTAAATTTCATGCACGGCACCAACAACGAGCTGTTCACCAAGCTGTGGCTGAAGCACAGATCCAACAGGCTGCCTCTTCTTACGCTGAAGAGCATAAGAATCCTGATCGCAGCATGCTTCGTGGCGCTGGTGCTGAGAGAGCTGTTCAACATACCGTTCGTGATACTGGTGCTGCTTTCCTTCGTGCCGATCCTGATAATTATAAGATCCGATTATCTCAACGGCATGACCATCAATCTGGAGCTGAGATTCATTTCCAACTTCTCCGAGAGAACTCTGGCCAGGGAGAAAAAGGAGAGAGGTATCAGAGGCGCCCACAGGTGGCTGTACGAGTCGCTGTATGTGGCGGAATTCCAGGTTACAGACACGGTGGAGAACAAGACCATATACGATTTTGCCAAGAGAAGAGGCTTTACCGTAACCATCATCAAGATAATAAGAGGAGATAAATACATCAACATGCCTGGCGGCGACGAGCAGGTACAGGAAGGAGATATCCTGCACATGCTGGGAACTGAAACGGAAATAGAATCCTGCACCATACTGCTGGAAAGAGAGGCATGTATCGAATATACCGAGAGAGATGACATAAGGCTGAAGGACTATATATACAGCCAGACATTTTACGGTATAAAGCCGGAGCAGCAGCTGATCTGCTGTCCCATAAGCGTGGATAAGGAATCGGAATTCCTGAGAAAATCCATCAAGAACTGCGGGCTGAGAGAAAAGTACAGAGGCACCGTCATCGGTATCGAGAGAGGGAATCTGCCTATAATAAATCCGGATATCGACACCATCCTTCAGGAAGGAGATCTGATATGGGTAATCGGAAGCAAGAGGATGGCGGATACCATGATAAAGAGCGACGTCCTTCACGATTATTACAGGTGATGCGGCAGGGAAGGGCAGCTGTCGCCCGTCAGGCACTTTAAATTTAAAAGGATGCCGTCATTTTGGAAATGGACTGTTTTGGAAATTAATCTCCAAACATTTCCGGGATGGCGGTTTTTAAAATTCCCTTTGAAATTTACTTAAAGCCGCAAAACCGGCTGATGGAGAAAAGGGCATAAGAAAGCAGCTCAAGCGTAAGAAAAGTGATCCGGATCTTGCTTTAAAAAAAGAACAAAAAAGAACGATCGTTTCAGTTGAAAGATTACAAGTGCAGTGTTACAATGACAGTGAAGGAAGCCACTCATCGGGTGGCAATGTTTTTTAACGTATCGTGTATACAATATAATAAATACTGAATAAAACATTATGAATACCAACTATAAAAAAAGTTATTAAGGGAATTTTATTTGGAGGTGACGATACATGAGTAACATTCACAAACAGGCCATGCAGGTTCTTGCAGCGCTGCCGGGCGTTGACTGCGCCGGATGCGGTGGATGCGGCTTTCCAACCTGCGAAGCTTGTGCAGAAGCCATTGCCGAAACGGGAAAGATAACATTATGTCCTGCCTGCGACAATGATGCGATCAAAGCTATCGCCGATACGTTGGGTGTCGAAGCGGTAGAGGTAGAGCAGAAAGTAGCTTTTATAAGATGCGCCGGAGAAGCCGCCGGCAAGAAGAGATTTGTCGGGCTTGAGAGCTGCAAGGCTGCCAGAGATGCCGGTTTTTTACATAGCGAGTGCCAGTGGGGCTGCATCGGTATCGGCAGCTGCGTCGAGAAGTGTGAATTCGACGCCATGTCGCTTGTCGATGGCAAGGTGATCATCGACAAGGAAAGGTGTACTGGATGTATGGCGTGTATGAATGCATGCCCTCAGGAGCTGATCACCATGGTTCCTGAAGATGCCACCAACTTCATTCCATGCTCTTCCAAGGCATATGAGGCCATGACTCTTGAGACATGCGGGCACGGATGTATCGGATGCGGTGAATGTGAAAAAGCCTGTCCGCAGGAGGCAGTCAAGGTCATCGACAACTGTGCGGTCATCGACTACGACAAGTGCGTGGGATGCGTGGCATGCACGGTTAAATGCGAAAAGAAAATAATCGTAGACGAGCTTCACGACCTGACGAAGGTAAAGGAAGAGATCGCCTTCGTAAAATGCGTCGGCGGAGCCAAGGCCAATGAAAAGCTCAAGGCGCTGGGCGTAGAGTGGTGCAGTCAGGCGGCGGATCTGAACATGAGCGCCATGGGGCTTTGCGAATACGGATGCGTAGGTCTTGGAGCCTGCACCAGAGTATGCCGATACGATGCCATTTCAGTTGAAAGCGGAGTAGCTGTCGTGGATATTGAGAAGTGTGTAGGATGCGGAGACTGCATGAGAGCATGTCCTAGAGATATGATTGTTATCGCCCCTTATGTGGGAGTGAAGAGAGTTCCGTGCAATTCCAGAGACAATTACGACGAGCGTCTCAGAGTATGCGAGGTGGGCTGCATCGGATGTGCAGACTGTGCAGAAAACTGCCCTAACAACGCCATCGAAATGGTAGCAGGCAATCCTGTAATAGACGGAGAGAAATGTGTAAACTGCGGCGTTTGCTCGTATGTATGCTCAAGAGGCCTCATCACGGAGCGTATCGTGCCTGAGCACAACTATCTCCAGGTGGACGCCATGAAAATCGATCAGGCAAATTCAGATGAAAGGAAGTGGTAATAATGAGATACAAGAAAACAATGGACGGCAACACAGCCGCAGCTCACGTTGCCTATGCATTTTCGGAAGTGGCTGCAATATATCCCATCACTCCTTCATCGGTAATGGCGGAAAATATAGATGAATGGACGAGTCATGACAGAAGAAACATATTCGGCGAACAGGTCAAGGTCGTAGAGATGCAGTCGGAGGGCGGTGCAGCAGGAGCTGTACACGGCGCAGTTACGGCAGGCGCATTGACCAGCACATTTACGGCTTCACAAGGTCTGCTGCTGATGATACCTAACATGTATAAGCTGGCGGCAGAAGAAACGCCGACAGTACTTCATGTTGCGGCCAGAGCCGTTTCCACCCATGCCCTTTCCATATTCGGAGACCACTCCGACGTAATGGCATGCAGGCAGACAGGCTTCGCAATGCTGTCTTCAAGAAACCCTCAGGAGGTAATGGATCTGTCGGCAGTGGCACATCTTTCGGCTATAAAAGGCAAGGTGCCTATGCTCCATTTCTTCGACGGCTTCAGAACAAGTCACGAGCAGCAGAAGATAGACACATGGGATTATGAAGATCTCAAGGGCATGATGGACTGGGAGGCTCTCAGGAAATTCAGGGAAAGAGCCCTCAACCCTAATCACCCTCAGAGCATGGGATCGGCTGAACAGCCTGAAACCTTCTTTCAGCACAGGGAGGCATGCAATAAATCATATGAGGAAACCGTGGATACCGTTATCAGCTGCATGGAGCTGGTGAACGAAAAGATAGGAACCTCGTACAAGCCTTTCAATTATTACGGAGCTGACGATGCGGAGGAGATAATAATAGCCATGGGCTCTGTATGCGATGCCGCAGAGGAGGTCGTTGACTGGCTGTCCGCAAGAGGAAAGAAGGTCGGCGTCGTTACGGTGCATCTTTACAGACCGTTCTCATCGAAGCATCTGATAGATGTGATCCCTGAGACTGTAAAGAAGATCGCAGTACTGGACAGGACAAAGGAGCCCGGCTCCATAGGAGAGCCTCTTTACCTGGACGTTGTGGCAGCCCTCAAGGGAAGCCGCTTCGATGGCATATTCGTTGCCGGAGGACGTTACGGTCTCGGTTCCAAGGACACTCAGCCGGAGGACATCCTGGCGGTATACGAGAACCTGTGGGCGAAGAACCCTAAGAAGGAATTCACCATTTCCATCGAAGACGATATCACCAACCTTTCCCTCAAGGCGAGCGAAAGACCTGACGTTGCCCAGGAGGGCACAGTGGCATGCAAGTTCTGGGGACTGGGCGCAGACGGTACTGTAGGCGCCAACAAGAACAGCGTTAAGATCATAGGCGACAATACGGATAAATACGTACAGGCATATTTCCAGTACGATTCCAAGAAATCAGGCGGCATTACTATCTCCCATCTGAGATTCGGAGATACGCCTATCAAGTCTTCATACTATGTAAAGCAGGCAGACTTCGTGGCATGCCACAATGCTGCATATATCAGCAGATACAACATGGTTGAGGATGTTAAGCCGGGCGGAACCTTCCTGCTCAACTGCTCATGGGACAATGAACAGCTGGAGGAAAAGCTGCCTGGAAATGTCAAGAGATATATAGCCGAAAACAACATAAATTTCTACGTATGCGATGCTGTTACCATAGCCAGAGAGCTGGGTCTGGGCGGCAGGACCAACACGGTGCTGCAGGCTGCATTCTTTAAGCTGGCCAACGTGATGCCTGTTTATGACGCAGCCGAGTATATGAAGGAAGCCATCAAGAACACATACAGCAACAAGGGCAAGAAGATAGTTTACATGAACTATCAGGCTGTATCGGAGGGTATCGAGAACGTACATAAGGTGGAAATCCCTGAGCATTGGGCAAAGGCCGAGGGAAGTCCGGAAGTGACTGAATCCGTGGGAAGAGATAAGATCCATACGGATTATATCAACAAGATACTCAAGCCTACCAATGCCATGGACGGAGACTCCATACCTGTATCGGTATTCATGGATACGGCAAACGGAATGATACCTGCAGGTACGGCGGCATATGAGAAGAGAGGTATAGCGGTTGAGATTCCTCAGTGGGATGCCTCCAAGTGCATGCAGTGCAACTGGTGCTCATACGTATGTCCTCACGCCGTAATAAGACCTTTCGTGATGAACGGAGAAGAGGCGGCTGCATCAGGCGCACAGGCTGTTCCGTTCAAGGGTGATAATTCGAAATTCTTCACGCTGGGTATTTCGGCTCTCGACTGCACAGGCTGCGGCTCGTGTGCAGAGGTATGCCCTGCAAGACAGAAGGCTCTGACAATGGTGATGGCAGAGGAAACGGTTGATGACGCTCAGGAAAAATATGACTACCTCTTTGAAAATATAGATAACAGCGATCTTGGAATCAAGGCCGACTCAGTTAAGAACTCACAGTTCAGACAGCCTCTTCTGGAGTTCTCCGGAGCTTGTCCGGGATGTGGCGAGACTCCTTACGCCAAGCTGGTTACACAGCTCTTCGGCGACAGGATGTATATAGCCAACGCCACAGGCTGCTCATCCATATGGGGCTGTTCGGCACCATCGACGCCTTATACTGTGAATAAGGAAGGCAAGGGTCCTGCATGGTCCAACTCACTCTTTGAAGACAATGCTGAGTTCGGATACGGCATGGCAATAGCGGTAAAGGCCAGAAGAAACGAGCTGAAGTCGCACGTTGAAAGACTGGCATCGGATTCGAGGTTCACTGCAGCGGCAAGAGAATGGTTAAACAACATGGATAATGCTGAAACTGCAGGAAAGCTGGGAGAAGAGCTGCTGGCCCTTTGCAGGGACTACACGGTTATGGAGGATGCCAAGTACGTAGTGGAAAACGCAGATATGCTCAGCAAGCCGTCAATGTGGATCTTCGGCGGAGACGGATGGGCATACGATATCGGCTACGGCGGTCTCGACCATGTGCTGGCCTCCGGTGAAAACGTAAACGTGATGGTATTCGATACTGAAGTATATTCCAACACAGGCGGTCAGGCATCGAAGGCAACTCCTGTAGGAGCTGTGGCACAGTTCGCATCAAGCGGTAAGGCTGTGAGAAAGAAGGATCTGGCGCAGATAGCCATGGCATACGGATATGTTTATGTGGCACAGATAGCCATGGGTGCGAACCCTGCTCAGACTCTCAAGGCCATCAAGGAGGCCGAAAGCTACGACGGACCTTCGCTGATAATAGCCTACGCTCCATGCATCAACCACGGAGTAAAGGCAGGCATGAACAAGGCAATGCTGGAAATGAAGCATGCGGTAAGATCAGGCTACTGGAACCTGCTGAGATACAATCCTGACATGATCGCTCAGAAGAGAAATCCACTGTCCATCGACAGCGCTCCTCCTACTGAAAACTTCAACGATTTCATAATGGGCGAGGTGAGATACAACTCCCTCAAGCTGAAGGATCCTGACAGAGCAGACGAGCTCTTCAGAGAGGCCGAAGAAATCGCAATGGACAGATACAACAAGCTCAGGAAGCAGCAGAAGAGCCTTGAGCAGCAGTAAGGAAAGGAGGAATATAGATGTACAGGATATTAAGTAAGAGAAAATTAAATGATTCAATGACATGGCTGGTTATCGAAGCACCGCTGGTGGCAAGAAAGGCAAAACCGGGTCAGTTCATTATCTTACGTACAGATGAATACGGAGAGAGAATTCCTCTGACAATGGCAGGACATGATTCCGAAAAGGGAACCATAGACATAATATATGCAGCCATAGGTAAAACCACAATGCTGCTGGATCAGTTCGAGGAAGGCGACAGCCTGGCAGATGTTGTCGGACCTCTCGGAAAGCCGACACATATGGAAGGCCTCAAGAAGGTGGCAGTTGTAGGCGGCGGTACGGGAAACGCACTGGCCTATCCACTGGCAACGGGAATGCATAAGGAAGGCATCAAGGTTGACATGATCGCCGGCTTCAAGAACAAGGATATGGTCATCCTCGAAGAGGAGTTCAGAGCAGGTACGGATAACCTCTACATCACCACAGATGACGGCAGCTACGGAGAAAAGGGATTTACCACCGATAAGCTCAAGGAGCTCATCGAAGCAGGCAACAAGTACGATGAGATCGTTGCCGTAGGTCCTCCGATGATGATGAAATTCGTATGCAAGATAGCTGAGGACTACGGTATACCGTCGGTAGCATCCCTGACAGCCTATATGGTTGACGGAACAGGCATGTGCGGAGGCTGCAGATGCGTTGTAGGCGGAGAGAACAAGTTCGTCTGCGTCGACGGTCCGGAATTCGACGGAAGCCTGGTCGACTGGGATGAGCTTATAAAGAGAAATACCTTTTACAAGGAGCAGGAAGCTGAAGATGCGGCTCACATTTGCCGCCTGACAGGAGGTGTGCGTTACCATGATTAATCTGAAAAATGCAAAGAATCCTATGCCTGAGCAGGATCCTATAGTAAGAGCCGGAAATTTCGAAGAGGTTGCCGAGGGATATACGGAGCAGATGGCGATAAACGAGGCGATGAGATGCCTCAAATGCAGAAAAAAGCCTTGCACCAAGGGATGCCCCGTAATGGTAAGAATTCCTGAATTCATTGCAAAGGTGGCGGAAGGCGACTTTGAAGAGGCTTATCAGATCATAAGCGATACAAGTGCGCTTCCGAGAATATGCGGCAGAGTATGTCCTCAGGAAAATCAGTGCGAGGGCTTCTGTGTAAAGGGCCTCCACGGGGAGCCTGTGGCTATAGGAAGACTGGAGAGATTCGTCTCCGACTGGCACGCTGCGCGTGAAGAGGAAAAGAAGGCGGCTGCTCTGCTGGCTGAGGGCGATGAGTTTGCCGAATTTGATGAAAATGATGCTATAGAAAGCAACGGACGCAAGGTGGCTGTGGTAGGCGCAGGTCCTGCCGGCCTCACATGTGCAGGCGACCTTGCCGTAAAGGGATATGAAGTTACGGTTTTTGAGGCGCTTCACAAGCCCGGCGGAGTACTGGCATACGGCATACCTGAATTCAGACTGCCTAAGGATATAGTTGCGGCAGAGGTAAGCAAGCTGGAAAGCAGAGGCGTTAAATTCGTCAACAACGCTGTTATAGGCAAGGCTGAGACAGTGGATGAGCTTTTCGAAGACGGCTATGAAGCAGTGTTCATAGGAACGGGAGCAGGTCTGCCGTCCTTCATGAACATACCGGGTGAAAACCTGCTTGGCGTATGCTCTGCCAACGAATATCTCACACGTATCAACCTGATGAAGGGCTATCTTCCTGAGTACGACACACCTGTTCAGAAGGCAAAGCGCATTGCCGTGGTAGGCGGAGGAAATGTTGCCATGGATGCTGCAAGATGCGCCAAGAGAATGGGCGCCGAGAAGGTATACATAGTATATCGCCGTTCGATGGATGAAATCCCTGCCAGAGCCGAGGAAATACATCACGCCATAGAGGAAGGAATCGACTTCCAGCTGCTCAAGAATCCTGTGGCAGTACTGGGCGATGAGAAGGGATACGTCACAGGTCTGGAATGTGTGGAGATGGAGCTGGGCGAGCCGGATGCGTCGGGCAGAAGAAGACCTGTTCCGAAGGAAGGCTCCAACTTCGTGCTGGATGTTGACTGCGTGATCATGGCCATAGGAACCAAGCTCAACAAGCTGATCCTTGAAACCACAGAAAACCTTGAAGCCAACAGCAGAGGCGGTATAGGAACAGGCGACGATGCCGCCACAAACCGTGAAGGCGTGTTCGCAGGCGGCGATGCCGTAACGGGAGCCGCCACCGTCATACTGGCGATGGGAGCCGGCAAGACTGCAGCGGAAAGCATAGATAAATATCTGGAAGGATAGATAAAAATAATTTGTGAATGATGGGAAAAAGCCGTTTCCGATATGTTATGATATGTACCCTCTTTACTGGACACCCAGTAAGGAGGGTATTTTTAATGCGTT